>NZ_JAUBTN010000057.1:0-40300 GCF_036705055.1 Microcoleus sp. CZ3-B2
CTCTCCCAATCTCCCCCTCTCCCAATCTCCCCCTCTCCTCCACACCAATGCGAATTCTCTTCACTATTGCTCACTTTTACAATCCCAGCGGCGACGGGAAACACGCTTCCCAGCGAAACGACCCGCAACCGAGACTGAATGCTTTAACCGCTTGCGTGACATCGCTACAAGCTTTGTACGGTCAATCTCAGTCGATGATTGATATTCGGGAATGTGCAACTATTCCAGCCAATCAAGCTCAAAAACACGAAATTGATATTGTTGTTTGCACTACTCAAGGCTATCATTTGTTGGCTCAACTGCCGGTACAGCCTAGGTCCTTTATGCACCACGCTACAAAATGCGAACCGCTACTTTTGGGGTTTGAGTGTCAAGCAGTTTTGCGAGCGTGTCTTGACAAATACGATTATTTCTGTTACTTAGAAGATGATTTGATTCTGCACGATTCTTGGCTTTTTAGCAAATTAAATTGGTTTACACATCACGGCGGAAATGGAAATTTGCTTCAGCCTAATCGCTATGAAATATCGCCTCAAGGGGCTGTTTTTAAAGCATATATTGATGGGGATTTAGCGGCAGGAGTTACTGCTAAGTTTCAAAATGTGGAGGAACAGCCGCAGTTAATGGGGAAAATTATGGAACAGCCAATTTCTTTTGAACGGGCTTTAAATCCTCATTCTGGTTGCTATTTTTTGAATGCGGAACAGATGGCTTACTGGGCTAAGCAGTCTCATTTTTTGGATAGGGATACTAGCTTTATTGGCCCGCTGGAAAGTGCGGCGACTTTGGGAATTATGCGGACTTTTAGGATTTATAAGTCAACTCCTACTTATGCTAATTTTTTGGAAATTCAACATTTTGGGGCGAGTTTTCTCAAGTTGATCGGTAATAAGGTGAGGATTTCTGAGGAAGGATAATATGAGGTTTGTAGTGAGGATTTTAGTCCGCATCCAAGAATGACTAAAGTCCTCATTACTAACGAAGAATGACTTTAATCCTCATTACGAACGAATTATAAATTTAAACTATCGCCGATTTTAACTGTGCCGCTGTTGATGATTTTGGCTAAAACTCCGGTTTGTGCGTGACCGAATTCTTGTTTGAGTAAACTCAGTAGGGGAATATCCCGATCGCCCGTTTCTGGATTTACTTCTATGTTGACACAGCGATTGATTCGTGCTGTCACTTCGATTAAAGCTGTACCTAATTGAAACTGTTTTCCGATCCAGTCAAATTCCGACCACGCTGAAATACCTTCTAGCACAATGTTCGGGCGAAATCGGCGCACGTCTATCTGTTGGTTTGCCTTTTCGGTTAATTTGTCTAGGGTGGCTTGGGCGAGGAGAGAAATGTGTACCGGTTCTCGATCGGGATAACGAGTTAAGCCGCTGCTGTCGCCGACTAAGCGCAAAGGTGCAAACTGCGGGTGTCTCGCTTCTTTTGTTGGCTGCATTTCCGCCAGATATTCGCTAAAAAAGCTGCTGATGCGATCGCGCCCCGCTGCTGTGTTCGTCGCTGCTGACAACACTGCAACTCCTTGACGCTGGACTGTTAAAATGGTCGTTTCCGCTTGATAATCGCATTCTAAAGCTGCTAAATACGGCCAATCGTTTTGAACTGCAAAAGATTTTTTGCTCTTCCAAGGTACGTTTTCGGCGGGCATTTGTGCCAATTCAGGATTGTCGGCAAACATTAGAGCAAAAGTGCGATCGCCCTTAATTCCATGTCCTGCTGTTAAAGCAAACCCCGACATTTCTTGCGGTGTCAGCCCTTTAATGGGGTAAATGAATAACTGTTTTATTGTTGCTACTGTCATATTTTTGTTTAGCCGCGCTTCTATTTCAACTGAATTCTTGTCCCCCCTTACTAAGGGGTGCTAGGGGGTACAAGCTAATTCAAAAACATTAATAAAATTGCTATAAAAAGCCGATTAAGCTAGTAATTCATAGCGGCGAATATCGGGAGGTGCAACGGCCAAACCTTCTAATTTCTGCACGGCGGCTTGAAGGTGATTTGAAGCGAGATGTTGTTCTAGCAAAGCTGCACTTTCCCACTCTTCAACAAAGGTGAAATCTGTAGGATCGGCTTGATTTTGCAATAATTCGTATTTGATGCAGCCTTGTTCTTGGCGAGTTGGCTCGATAATGCTCAGCAGCAGAGATTTAAGTTCTGCTACTTTGTCGGGAAAGGCTGTGAGACGGGCGACTACTCGCAAGGTTGGTTTGGACATAGGGTAAAAAAAACAAGCTGTTATGGCGATCGAATTTACCGATGTCGATCGGGCAAACTCAACAAAACACGATTTTACTAAAAATAACTCAAAGAGGTCGATCGGTCAACAGCCAGCATAATCTTTCCAGGACGCGCTCAAGTCTCAGAAACCCGGTTGATTCCAAAATTCTTCGTTACCAACCGCAAAACCTCGTATAAACCGGCTTTCTTGGTATATTCTTCCTTCTTCCTGATGACGTTGGACGGAAAGTTCGGGGGGGGGACAGCACTAACAACTACCCTTCGACTTCGCTCTTCGGACAAGATGACTAATGACTAATGACTAATGACTAATGACTAATGACTTCTTCCCTCTTCCTTCTTCTCAATCTTTGGGATAGAATCGTTTGTTTGCTGTAGAATATTCCCAGGCGAGATTCTCCGGGTCTTTTTCGCGGCTCCACTCAGCAAACTCCGGTTTAACTTTCCATTTGCCGATCGTAGTGGCGTGAACTTTGAACCGACGGGAAAGTTCCGTCTGGGTAAAAGAGATTTTCGGCTTTTGAGGAGTCTTGGTTTGAGCTATCGGAAATAAATTAGTTTTTTTTTCTTGTGCTTGTTCCCCATTTGTGGGATGCTCTTTAACAGCTATTGCCGCGTTAGGTGTGGCGCTTTGATTGACATTTGGAGCTATTTGAAAATAATACAAAATTCCTCCTTGTTCCGTCACTTCAAAATCGGCGGCAAACTCATAGGCCCGTTTGTCAAGATATTCTTGAACCTTTGATCCTGGGAGTTTCGCATTCATCGCCAAATCCAAAGCCGTAACTCGCCCTTGATTTTCCTTGATCAACTTGTAGAAAACCGAGTCTAAATGAGCGAGTTTATGTTTTTGCTGCTGCTGGTAAAACTTGTAAGCCCAAGCAATGCCCGCTGTGGTGGCGATCGCCCAAAACATCGTTCCCGACTCGAAACTGGCAACCGCCGTCAAGCAAATAGGCAAAAGTAGGGTAAGATATCCCCAAATGCTGCCCTTCTGTAGGTTATTGCTGTTTTTGACCATAGTTCCTGAACAGGTATGTACTTTCGCTAACGCCGTGCTTGTCTGAAAGCCGTCTGGTTTTTCGACACTAGATATATCGCTGTCTAAATCCGCTAATCGCTATCTGCCTAAAAACGGATAAAACCCCCACACTCCTAAGTGAACAATCCTAATTTTAGACCCAATTTCCAACTTTTTTGATTAATCTAGCTGAGTCAATTTTTCTATCTCAAACTTCTACGACGACTTAGCCTATGGCGAAGTCGAAGAAAATCGAAGTATCCAAAATCGAAACTCTCCACTATACTATAAAATCCCAGAATCTACTTTTTTTTATAACCGAGGATTCATGTACTTTTTTCGCAAACAGATTGCCATCCTGTCTCTAGTTGTTGCTTGCTGTACCCTGACTATTAGTTGCGGCGAGAACCGAACTGTCCAGTGTACTAAGTTTACAGAAATTGTCACCAAAGGCAAGGCTCTCATCGATCTTAAGAAAGGCAGCTACGATGCTGTAACTAGCAAGAACTTAGCTAAAGATTTGAACCAGACAGCGAAACAACTTGAGGCTTTGGAAGTCACAGATCCCACCCTCAAAGAGATTCAAGGCCCATCGGTTAAATCCTTCCGGGAAATGGGTCAAGCACTAGGCGACATAGCCAAAGCTCTTGAGACTGCAAATCAGGCTTCTACCAGTATAAAAGGTCGAGAGCAAATCAAAACAGCTAGCGCAAATATTCTCCGATACGGACAGCAGGCGAATCAAGCAGCGGAAAATCTAGACGCTTTGAGTGGCAAACTGATTCAATATTGTAAGAGCGATCGCTAAATAGGTAATTGTAAAAAAATCAGAACATCAATTATAATACCCTGCAAGATGTGATTGTTTTTGCGATCGCCTACTTAATGACTGATGACTGATGACTAATGACTAATGACTAATGACTGATGACTAATGACTAATGACTAATTACCAAATTTAATGATGAATTTCTAGATTCAAAATATAGCGACCGAGTTGTACTTTTTCCGACCACAACTCATATTCTAACCGCAAGTGTCCCGGTTCCGGCTTTCCTGTCAGCGTCAAGTTGCGAGTGAAGTTGCGGAGGCGCAACTGTTCGGGAGTCGCCAGCGATTCGCCCTGAAGCCAGTAACGGCTAAGCCCGTACATTCCCCGTTCCCAGCAGTGGCGGTAACTGTATTTGCCGTTTCCTTGCATGGTCATAATGACTCGATAGGGCGAAACTTCTAGCCACAGCAACCGGGGTTTTGTGCTTGTTGGTAAGATAGCAACTTCCTCGCCAGATTCGTCGGAAAATTGGCGATCGACTATTGCCGGTTCGTGTAGCAACAAGTGAAAGCGATCGCGGTCTTTTTGATAAAGCGTACCAGCGGTTTCAACGAATGACCACAAAGGTAAATCTGTGGATACCAGCGATAAACTTACAGGCTTGCGGTGATGCGTCAGCATAAATAAAAGTGTAGGAGTTATTGTGGATCGGGTAGTTTGAGATACTGCGGCTTGCTTCGGCTCCCTTCGACTTGAGGGGTTAAGACGCTGGCTCACAAGTTGCGAGCGTACAAGTTTGAAATTTTATACTTTAGAGTTTAGATTGGTTGGATTCTAAATTCCGGAGATTTTGCTGAAAAAAATCAAAAATCTACAACTAGCAATCGAAAATCTAAAATTGTTCAGTCAAAATTCAATCATCTGTTCAATAACTGAGTGCAACAAGTGAAATATGAGCAAATATACGGATGGTTTTTGTAAAATCAAGATAAAATCTGTACAGTTGCATCTGCTGTCCCCCGTGACTGATACCAGTTTCACAAAATAATGAAATTGGGTAGCCCCTGTTCCAAAGCCCTATGCGGTATATCATTCCCCATTCTAAAATCTCAAACTTGTTGGCTCGCGAAGTCGAAGAATCTAAAATCTAAAATGGTATGACTTAGGACTGAGAAAAGGGTAGGATAGCTAACGCTGTCCCATCCTAGTTTATCTCAATGCAAGCTGATATTATAACTACTTCGCTTCTAGGCGAAAGTCAAACTTTAAGCATTCAAAAACCGGCCTCGGGCTTGTCGCTGCGAGGTCGGATTCGAGTTCCGGGCGATAAGTCGATTTCTCACAGAGCTTTGATGTTGGGCGCGATCGCCAGCGGTGAAACGACTATTGAGGGACTGCTGCTAGGAGAAGACCCCCGCAGTACGGCTAAATGTTTCTCGCTGTTGGGAGCCTCGGTTTCGGAACTTAACGCAAAACGGGTGAGCGTCCGTGGTGTCGGAATTGGCGAGTTAAAGGAGCCTCTCGAAGTCTTGGACGCGGGTAATTCCGGCACGACGATGCGGTTGATGTTGGGAATTTTAGCGTCTCATCCAGGGCGTTTTTTTGCGGTAACTGGTGACAGTTCTTTGCGATCGCGCCCCATGTCGCGCGTCATTAAACCGCTGCAACAAATGGGAGCGCAAATTTGGGGTAGAAAAAGCAGTTCTTTAGCTCCCTTAGCGATACTCGGACAGCAGTTAAAACCGATTCACTACCATTCGCCGATCGCCTCAGCTCAAGTTAAATCCTGCATTTTGCTGGCCGGTTTGATGGCCGAGGGAGAAACTACAGTCACAGAACCCGCTCTGTCGCGGGATCACAGCGAGCGGATGCTGCGGGCCTTCGGAGCAAAATTGAGCGTCGATCCAGAAACTTGCAGCGTTACAGTCACTGGGCCCGCGCAACTACAAGGGCAGAATGTGATTGTACCGGGAGATATTAGTTCGGCGGCATTTTGGCTGGTGGCTGGGGCGATCGTCCCTGGTTCCGAACTCGTAGTCGAAAATGTCGGAGTCAACCCAACTCGCACGGGTATTTTGGAAGCTTTGGAAATGATGGGCGCTGACATTGAACTGCAAAATCAGCGAGAGGCGGCTGGCGAACCGGTAGCGGATATTTTGGTTCGCTATTCCAGTAAGTTACGGGGATGCACCATTGCTGGCGACTTAATTCCCCGATTGATTGACGAAATCCCCATTTTGGCAGTTGCGGCAGCTTTTGCGTCTGGTACTACAATAATTCGAGATGCGGCAGAGTTGCGAGTCAAAGAGAGCGATCGGCTGGCCGTGACTGCTGTGGAACTCAACCGCATGGGAGCCCAAATTACTGAGTTACCCGACGGCTTGGAAATTACCGGCGGAACTCCTTTAACTGGCGCGGATGTTGACAGCTACACCGACCACAGAATAGCGATGAGTTTGGCGATCGCAGCGCTCAACGCCACAGGTATTACTAACATTCACCGGGCCGAAGCTGCTGCCATTTCCTACCCCGATTTTACCGCCACTTTACAACAACTTTGCCATCCAAATTAAGATTGGGAATTGGGCGGAGCGAAGCGGAGGAATTGGGCGGAGCGAAGCGGAGGGATTGGTTATTGGTTATTTGTTATTTGTTATCGGTTATTTGTTATTTGTTATTTGTTATTTGTTACTTGTTATCGGTTATTGGTATAGCCTCACAAATAACCATTAACTGCTAACCAATAACCAATAACCAATAACCAATAACTAATCACAAATAACCAATAACTAATCACCAATAACTGATGACCAATAACCACTGATACCAAATTCGGGTAACATACCCCTGGATGATTCGGCGGTTGAAACTGCATCTACAAAAACGATGTCGGCCTGCGCCGACTCGTTGATAAAGGGTAGGTATCCCAAACCCGAATTTGGTATTACTAATGACTAATCACTAATGACTAATGACTAATCACTAATGACTAATGACTTCCTCTAAGAATTTTTGCCTACAACTTGTTCTTTAAAAGAATCAACTTCCGTTAATAACTCTTGACGAGTAGAAGCCTTGAGGAGATAGCGGTAAACAAACCAACCCGTATATCCCATGCCAATTAACTCAAAAACTGGAGCTACCAAAGGGACATCATTAAGAGCCGCTAAAACTCCCAGCATTACCTTAAGACTAACACCGCCTGCCAGGATTAAACCCACTGTGACCAGAGGCTTTTGGTATTCAGTAAAAAAATTGGACAGATAAACTGGAAGTTCCGACAAAATTGTGAGAACTTGGTCTTTAATATCTTGGAACTGGCTTGTCGGTGTTTCTGTAGTTGTCACTGTAGTGATGACCCCGGGTTGGTCAGCCACCAGGTCTACTGTGACGACTTCAGTCATCGTTTGTGTGTCGTCAGAAAAGTTAGCTTGTGTCATTTGATACTTCCTCCGGTGTCAAGTAAAATTGCAGGCTTTGAGTTGCCGCCAGTGTAATTATCCGGCATTTAGCACAGCATTCTGGCAGCCGGGACTAATTGATGAGATTAAGCCAGACTTTCACAAATTGCAAGCAAAACAAACATATCAATTGATTTTAAACAATTGCCGTCGCTGCAAAATCGCTCTTTTGACTCATTTTTTTAATTCACTGAGGTCGATTTGATTGGGACAAGTACGCCCTTGTTCAAAATCGGTGATATTGCCGCTCGTGGTTTCGGCGATATTTTGCAAAGCCTCCTGAGTGAAAAAAGCTTGATGTCCGGTAATCAGGACGTTCGGGAAAGTCAGCAAGCGCTGAAATACGTCGTCTTGAATCACCAGATCCGACAAATCCTCAAAAAACAAATCCGTCTCTTGTTCGTACACATCCAAGCCGAGGTAGCCAATTTTACCAGATTTCAGCCCTTTGGTGACAGCTTTAGTGTCAATCAACTGACCGCGGCTAGTATTGATCAGCATTATCCCCGGCTTCATTTGCTCGATCGCCCCTGCATCGATCAAATGGTAAGTTTCCGGGATCAGCGGACAGTGGAGGCTGACAATATCCGAGTTAGCGAACAGTTGGGCCAGCGCCACATATTCCATCCCCAGGGCCAGACAATCCGGGTTGTGAAAAACATCGTATCCCAGGAGGCGACAGCCGAATCCGTGCAGAATTTTGGCAGTAAGCGCGCCAATTTTGCCAGTACCGACAATTCCCACCGTTTTACCGTGGAGGTCAAAACCCAACAAGCCGTCTAGGGCGAAATTGCCTTCGCGGACGCGGTTGTAGGCGCGGTGGATTTTGCGGTTGAGGGACAAAATCATGGCGACTGCGTGTTCGGCGACTGCGTAGGGAGAATAAGCGGGAACTCGCAGCAGAGTTAAGTCTAAATCGCGGGCTGCTGCTAAATCGACGTGATTGAATCCGGCCGATCGCAGCGCCAGCAAGCGCACGCCATTTTGGGCGATCGCCCGGAGCGTTGGAGCGTCCAAACAGTCGTTAACGAAGGCGCAGACGGCCGGAAATCCCGCAGTTAACACGCTCGTTTCCAGGTTCAGGCGCGGTTCAAAAAACACCAACTCGTGTTTGCCGCTGTTGGCTGCTTCCAAAAAAGTGCGATCGTAAGATTTCGTGCTGAATACAGCTACCTTCATGATTTTTGCCTGCAAATTCAGTAATAGTTAGCAATTCTTTCCAGATTAACTCTATTTTCTAACCAAAACTCCCTAGTCCAAAAAAACAATTTCCCTGAGAAATTTGTAGTTTCCCAACGAAAGCCTCTATAAAACAAGCTAATTTTTGGCATTAAGAATGAAAATTTAATTACTTAAGCAATTGCTCCTTACCAGGAAGAGCCTGGTAATGCAGAGCCGGAGACTCTGCCTCCTTTGATCTCGCAATTTACAGTCTGAGGTTGTAGCACCCTACAAACTAATGACCGATTACCAATCGGGCGGCAAATTATAACTTTCAAGAGTTGATTGGTCTTTTAGCAAATCTTCAGTTTCTCTGTCAATTTTAATCTCACCATCCGCCAAAATTAACGCCCTTTGAGTCGTTTTTCCGATCCAATTCAAATCATGGGACGCGATTAAAATTACCTCGATCGGCAATTGCGACAAAACTTTAGCCAAACGCCTGCGCCACGAGGGGTCTAGTCCGTTAGTCGGCTCGTCTAAGATTAAAATTGCAGGCTTTAATGCTAAAATTGCTGCCAAGGCTGCTAACCTTCTTTGACCCCCGGAAAGTTCGTGGGCCGAACGGTTGGCAAATTCGACTAAACCGAATTCGTCTAATAAATCTAAAGCTCGATCGCGCGCTTCCCCAGGCGACACTCCATAATTGCGCGGCCCGAACATCACATCCTCTAAAATAGTCGGCATAAATAGCTGGTCGTTAGCATCTTGAAAACAAAATCCTATTTGCTTCCGCGCTTGCGATAAAGTCGCCTGTTCCAGCTTGATTCCCTGCACTCTAATTTCGCCGGATTGAGGCATTTTTAAGCCGATCAAGTTTTCGAGTAAGGTGCTTTTTCCAGCTCCTGTTAAACCCATTAAGCCTACTCTTTCCCCTGGTTGCAAACTAAAGGAAATTCCCCGCAATACTGGCTTTTGTTGGGGATAGCTGAATACTAGGTCTTGCACTTCAATGGTTGGCGGTGATTTGAGATTAGTCAATTTTTATTTACCTCGATTTTATGATTAAGAGTTTTTAACCGCAGAGGGCGCAGAGAACGCAGAGAGGGGAGAAGGGGGGAGTAAAAAAACATTTAAATCAACAACAACTAATGACTGATGACTAATGACTAATGACCAATGACCAATGACTAATGACCAATGACCAATGACTAATGACCAATGACTAATGACTAATGACCAATGACTAATGACCAATGACTAATGACTAATGACTAATTACCAATTACCGTAAGAAGCTATTGTTAATCCCGCTGCGGTTAAAATCGCGAGTGTCAGCCACAGTCGCTGTTTTGGTGTTGATTTTGAGTCGGTGGGCAAACTTCCTTGATAGCCGCGAATTAGCATGGCTGCGTGTACTCTTTCTGCGCGATCGAGACTTCGCAAATAAAGTGCTCCGATCATGGAAGCACTGGCGTAGCGCAGCCATCCTCCCGTACCGGATAAGCCTCGGAGTTGCGCGGATCTTTTCATGCGGTTGACTTCGGCTAGCAAGATTTCTAAGTATTGTCCTGCTAAAAGAACTATTTCTTGCAAACCTGCTGGTAGGGGTAATCCTTTGAGGGCGATTCCGAAACTGTGGGGCGGCAAAGTTAGCAGAAAACTGTTCATAATTAGCAGGCAAATTAGGGAACGCAGCAATAGAAAACTAGCGCGTTCCCAACTTTGCGGCAATACTAACAATGACAGAAAAATTAATTCTGCTCCTAACAGTTGTAATAGGGTTCGCAGCGGTGCTCTCAGCCACAACGACCAAAAAAGTGCGATCGCCCCATAAATCCCCAGCCACAGCCAAGCGCCAGTCTTCATAAAACCAATGCCGACTACAATTATCAGAGATAACCGCAATCGAAAAGGTATCGAGAGTTTAAGCATCTTTCGGTTTGACCAATTGAGCAATACCAAAGGCAGCGCCGAAGCAGATTGCAGATCCCACAACTCCAGCAATGCTGGTACCAATCGGCTGTTCTTCTAATCCTTTAACTGTGTAATCTGCGAAGGGAGTAGGATTTTCGATCGCCACAGCTTCTTTATCTTTAAAACCGTATTTTTCCGCTACAGCTTCTAACCCATCGGGCCAACTTGAAGCGAACAGCGAAAGCAAGCCCGAAATTAATAAAACCCCTACTACTGGCGCTACCCATTTCTGCAATTGTGGCTGTTCTCCCGGTAATAAATCCGGCCGAACTTTGATGAGATAAGTTAAAACTCCGCCTGTAATTATCCCTTCGCCAATGCCAATTAAAATATGTACGCCTACCATTGCGGGTAATGCGATATTCAGCGGTACTGTACCAGAAATTGCTAGTTCGATCGCCACACAAATAGAAGCAGCAACGACGCTGAGGGCGGCGGCAATACCCGCAGCTAGGGGCAAGCGATTTCTGGAACCTCCCAAGAGTTGCTGCAACGGCTGCAACAGCCACCAGCCAACCCAAATGCCCACTAGCCCCATGTTAAAAATATTCGCACCCAAGGCGGTGATGCCCCCGTCGGCAAACAAGACGCTTTGAATGATAAAAACCGTGCTCATCGCCAAAGTTGCCGCCCAAGGGCTCCCCAAAACCACGGATGCCAGCGCCCCTCCCAACAAGTGCCCGCTGGTGCCGCCGGCTACGGGAAAGTTGATCATCTGGGCTGCAAACACGAAAGCTGTAGTTAATCCCATGATTGGGCCTTGCCGCGATCCCAGACTGGTGCGGGTTCGACTTAGGGCAACTGCAATTACTGCTGCACTTGCTACGCCGGTGACAATAGCTACGGGCGGTGACAGAAAACCATCAGGTATGTGCATCGATATATCCCAAACAAGAGAACTCCCAACCCTTTAGTCAACTATTTTTTACAAAACTTTACTATGCCCTATGGGGGGATTGGTGCGGGGCTGTGATGCTCTTCTTTAGCGGGCAATTCGTGGCGGGCGATCGCTTCTGTTACAAGGATGCAGGCAACAAACCGCCATAATTTTCACTCCTGGGCGATCGGAGATTAAGTAATTCTTAACAATTAATCGAATTTTATACCTACAGCCCGCACCTGCCAGCTTTTTGATAAAAATTATTAATATTTCTTGCCCGATTTAACATCCGTTTTTGGGTTGGTCAAGCAAAAGATTAAAAAAATATAAAGAATTAACTGAAAATTCTCAATTGGTTTTATTCTCAACTTTTGAGAATAAATTGCATTAACTTTTTGACCGCAGTCGCAGTACAATTGCCCGAAAGCTAGTCAAATCCCAATTAGTGGGTGTTGGAAAAATGAAAAAGCTCGAATTATTGCCACTTAATATAGTCAGCAATATTTTGGCTGCAGTCGATCGCGCAAAGTGCGATCGGCTCGTCCCCCACTGCGGGCATTCTCAAGATATTCAAAAAACTAATGCAATTATTATCAAGTAATTTTCCCAACAGGGTTGCTTAATCAGGGTATGAAAAAAATAAGTTGAAAATTCAGAAATTTTGTGGATTCTGGTTTCTATGACTTGCATATTTAGCCTTTCATACCGTAAATCAGCAACGCCCAAACAAAAAATAAGCCGCTCCCAGCCAGGGAGATGCACAAAATAGTTTGGGCTTGTGTGGGAGTTTTCACTCTTTTTTGTGTGACTTATCCCATCGCGATGTTTCGCGTAGCGCAAAAAGAAAAGTTTCGCGGTATTTACGTCAAGTCTTGGACACCAGAGTTGAAAAATCTTGATGGTACTGCGGCAGATGTTCGGAGTTTTGATCAGCCCGCCCAACCAGCTATTACCAGTAGCGGTGCGCTGCCGGCGGTAGTTGCTGACAGCCAAAAAAAGTTGCCTGAAAAGTCTCCTGATGTTGTGCCTTTTACTAATCAGTCTACTGAAACAGCTATTACCAGTAGCGGTACAGATAAGACTGTGCAAGCTGTACCTGTATCAGCAGGCCAGCCAGAAACTCAGGCGGTGAATGGGACTAATCAGATAGCAGAAATTACCGATCGCGCTAAACTAGATGAATTAGCTATCAAAGTGTACGATCGCATCGATCCAGATTGGCAAACTAAGCCTACCTTCACACAAAATCTAGTGTATCGCGTGACTGCGAGTCTTGATGGGGCGATCGCAAATTTCGAGCCGCTCAATCAACCAGCCAAAGATTTCACCCAAGAAACTCCCCTACCTTCTGTGCAGCAGACTTCCCAAACTCAGAGTAACAGCGGTGCAGTACCCGCAGCCAAATTTACCGTAGTGTTTGCTCCTAATGGAGTCTTGGAAGTCAACCCCTAATTGAGACAAAAAACTGTCCGGTAAGCTGCGCGGCGCGCGCCTTGCTGGGAAACTTTTTCTTGAAATTAGGACAAAAGTCAAAGGCCTAAAGCGGTAAGGCGCGATCGATCGCACCCTACCGCTTTAGGCCTTTAAAAAAAACACTTTTTGCCAAAAATCCATTCAATCAAGAAACATGATATCCTAAATATTGTCATTCATTGCATTCTAAATCAAACACAACAAATGAAAGAACTTGACGATAAAAAAACCCAAGAACTTCTAGCCACCATCATGGAATGGGAACTAGCAGGGGTTGTGCGCTACACCCACTATGCACTGATGGTGACAGGTCCAAACCGCATCCCCATCGTGCAATTTTTTAAAGCACAAGCAACTGAATCCCTGCTCCACGCGCAACAAGCCGGAGAAATTCTTACTGGCTTAGAAGGGCATCCAACGCAAAAAATTGCGACTATCGAAGAAACATACAAACATTCGGTAAAAGATTTGTTGGAAGAAAGTCTAAATCACGAAAAAACAGCCCTCAAAAAGTATAAATCTTTACTTGAAGTAGTGACAGACTCCAGCATTTATCTCGAAGAATACGCCCGCAACATGATCGGTCAAGAAGAACTGCACCAAGTAGAACTGAAAAAAATGCTGAGGGATTTCAGTTAAGAGAAGTAATAGAGCGCATTCCTCAGTCATTAGTCCTTAGTTAATCCCCAACCGCCTTAAGATAGAGCATATCTTCGGAGAGTAAAAAGCATTTTTTAGGAATGCTGTCCCCGCTCGAAAAAGTTGTATATTTAGCGAGCGGGCACAGCAATCATATAAAAGCAAAACAGAAATGCTGCGCCTTAAAAATAGCCGATCCTTCTCTTCTCTTCCTTTGCGTCCTTAGCGTCTTCGCGGTTCAATAATTGGATCTTCTAGCAGCGGTAAAAGCAAAGTTACTAAAAACTAAGGATTAAAAACTAACTAGAAATTAGCAGTTATAAAAAAATGATTTTTAGCGAAGCCGTACCGACTTTTGTAATTACCCTGCGCGAAGGCGTGGAAGCAGCCTTAGTCGTGGGAATTGTTCTCGCTTGTTTGAAAAAAGCCGAGCAAAGTAACCTCAATGCCTGGGTTTATGCAGGTGTCGCAGCCGGCATTGCTGCTAGCGGTTTGGTTGGTGTTTTATTCAATGGGTTACTCGCGGCCCTATCAACATCTAATCAGCCTTACGCACCGGTAATCAAACAGCTATTAGAAGGCGTCTTGGGAGTTGTGGCGATCGCCATGCTAAGCTGGATGCTAATTTGGATGACTCAGCAAGCGCGGTTTCTCAAAGCAGAAGTTGAAGGAGCAGTTACAGCAGCTTTAAGAGAAAATACTCAGGCCGGCTGGGGCGTATTTGGTTTAATTTTTATTGCGGTACTGCGCGAAGGTTTTGAAACAGTTTTGTTTGTTAGCGCTCAATTTCAACAGGGTTTGAGTCCCGCTTTAGGCGCTTTGGGCGGTTTGACTGGGGCGACAATCATTGGGGCGCTGTTGTTCAAGTGGGGAGTCAAAATTGATATCCGCCTGTTTTTCAAGTTTATGGGAATTTTGTTGCTGTTAATTGTGGCGGGTTTGGCGGTATCTGCACTCAAGCATTTTGACCAAGCTGCTGCTATTTTGTCGCAGATGGATAGCAAGTATGCAGGGATTTGTGTGTTTTACGATCGCACCGCAGCACTGCACTCTTGTATTTTAGGCCCTATGGTGTGGAATGCTGCAGGAGTTTTGCCCGATCGGCAGTTTCCCGGAGTTATTCTCAAAGCACTCTTTGGATACAGAGATCGAATCTATCTTTTGCAAGCTATTGGTTATACAATATTTTTAGCCACCATCGGCGCTCTTTACTTCCAAAAATTAGACTCTAAGCCTACTCTTCCCAGCAACAATACTCAACCCGCTCCGCCTAACTAGCTTTGCTAGCAGTTTTTCTCCTTTGTGTCGCGGCTTCAATAAATTTTTATTTTTTCAAATAATTAAAAAATGCCCAATTTTTTCAGGTTTGGGGGTTGATCTTTTGACTTTTGTATGATACCATTTAATAATGGGAATAGTGAGTTTTTTTGTTATAAATAGTCATAGTTCCATTATTAGATTATACCGTCAATAGTCCTCAAAAGCAAGCCCTAGGCATCAAAAAAAAAAGAAATTTTTTTTAACTCAACTTAATAAAGTTAACAAAATTTAGAGTTTTTGGGCGATCGATCGTGGGAAACCTTAAACTCAAAAGCTCAGACTATTTTTTGATATCATAGAGGCAAAACAAGCTCGATCGCGAAACAGGTCGATCGACAAATGCGACAGCAAACCGACATCGATTTTACCTGCATCCAAAAGTGGGAAAGCAAAGTTTTATTCCCAATACATCTCGCTTCAATTCACATTCAAGCCGCACAGCAGCAATTAGAAGGTTGAGGAATTGCACCGCCAGATATCGGCCACTATCAATTTCTAGGCTCAACCGCTCAACTTTAGGGCAAATTCCTACCAAAAATATTGGCATTTCCCATTTCGACAGTTGTAAATACAGTTACATCGATCGGCCCGTCAAGCCAGAATCGCCTCTGAAATCTTAAATCTCACATCAAATCGCAGCTAACTCCCTGCAAAACCCGCCCGCATCCGACCAAAATTTAACCTCTCGGCCAGTAAAAAAATCTGCCCTCAGAAGGATTTTTGGCGAACATTTTTTTGATAGGTGCTCCATAGGGCTTATAATTAGTACAAGAATATTTACAAAATTCGCAAAGTTCTTAATGAACCTTATAATCCTTAATGAAGCTTAAGATTAAAACATTGTTCGTTAAAGTTAGCTGGAACCCCCAGAATGCTGTAGTCTCAGCCATCTGGTTAGCGGTGAGATAAATGATGATGCCTCGGATACTTGTTATTGATGATGACGCGGCGATCGCCGAACTGGTAGCCGTCAACCTAGAAATGGCTGGCTACGAAGTCACCCAGGCAGAAGACGGCATCAAAGGTCAGGCACTGGCAATACAACTGCTGCCGGATCTGATCGTCCTAGACCTGATGTTGCCTAGAGTAGACGGATTCACAGTATGTCAGCGTTTGCGGAGGGACGATCGCACATCCGACATACCCGTCTTGATGTTGACAGCCTTAAGTCAAACTCAAGACAAAGTAGAAGGCTTCAACTCCGGCGCCGACGACTACCTGACCAAACCCTTTGAACTAGAAGAAATGCTAGCGCGAGTGCGAGCCCTGCTGAGGCGCACAGACCGCATCCCCCAAGCAGCCAAACACTCCGAAATCCTGAATTACGGCCCGCTGACCCTCGTCCCCGAAAGGTTTGAAGCTGTTTGGTACGTTAATACCGTCAAACTGACTCACCTAGAGTTCGAGTTGCTGCACTGCTTGCTGCAGCGCCACGGTCAAACAGTCTCTCCCAGCGAAATTCTCAAAGAAGTCTGGGGCTACGACCCAGACGACGACATCGAAACAATTCGCGTACACATCAGACACCTGAGAACCAAGATGGAACCCGATCCCCGCCATCCTCGGTACATAAAAACCGTATACGGGGCCGGTTATTGCCTCGAATTGCCCAGCAACGAGCAAGTCGCCGAGGAAAGCAAATCCTCTGCTTGAACGGGCGCGCCAGATTCCACAAGCAGTTAAAAATTTCGATAGAAAAGCCTGAGAGCAAACGCTCTCAGGCTTTGTGGTTTGGAGTTTGAGATGAATATGCCAAGAAATAGCCATTAGCTGGTATTAATTCTCTTAATTGAGAAAAAACAATCCCGCACCGTCTTTTAGTCCCACTTCGATCGAAGCTGACCCAGAAGAAAGTACCGGATTTGTTCTGCCACCTTGTCTTTTCCGAGAGGATGAGATAGCTACTTAAACAACAATAGACTTAGTAATACTATTTGTCAATAAAATCTTCAAATTCGATCTAATCTTTATTTTTGCCAATCACGGGCAAACTTGCCATCGAGCCTGAAAACCAGTTAAAGGCTCGATTTGACGATACTTTACACCGTTAAGTTACATATCTTAACCAAAAGAAGTGAAAAACTTTATCAAAAAGCCCTTGACGAAACTTCTAAAATTGTTGATTATCTATATCAATAAGCCGCAAGCGCTTAAAACTCAACTGACATCTTTCACAAGAGGTAAATCGCCCCGTGACAAGCATGGCAAAAAAATCCTTCCCAGCCGAAGGAGAAACCTTTCCCTGGTGGGCCGGCAACGCCCGCTTAATCAACCTTTCCGGTCGTTTGCTAGGCGCCCACGTCGCCCAAGCCGGCCTCATCGTCCTCTGGGCGGGAGCTTATACCCTATTTGAGCTTTCCCGTTTCAACCCAGAATTTCCCATGTACGAACAAGGCTTAATCCTGTTGCCAAACCTAGCCCGACTCGGCTTTGGAGTTGGTGCCGGAGGCAAAATTGTCGATACTTATCCGTACTTTCAGATTGGTGTAATTCACCTAATTAGCTCAGCCTTTCTCGGCTTCGGCGGTATCTTTCATTCCCTCAAAGGACCCGCCACCCTCGAAGAAAAAACTCCTTTCTTCGGCTACAGATGGGAAGACGCAGACAAAATGACCACCATCTTGGGCATCCACCTAGTTTTGCTTGGTGTCGGTGCCTTCTTGTTGGTGGCCAAAGCTATGTATTTCGGTGGTTTATATGATACCACGATCGGGCAAGTGCGGATAATTTCGGAACCCACTTTCAATCCCGCCGTGATTTTCGGCTACCTGTTCGGTGCAGGTGGCACGCATTGGCTCGCCTCTGTTGACAATCTCGAAGATGTTGTCGGCGGACATATGTGGGTAGGAATCCTCTGCATTGCCGGCGGCCTCTGGCACATTCGCACTCAACCTTTTGATTGGGCAAAACGCCTGTTCATCTGGTCGGGAGAAGCTTACCTCTCCTACAGTCTCGGTGCCTTAGCCTTAATGGGTTTCATCGCAGCCTACTTTGTTTCAGTCAACACCATTGCTTACCCAGAGGAATTCTACGGGCCAACTTTAAAAATTGGCTTCGAGCAGTTCCCCTATTTTCACAGCGAAGGAATGCTGACCTCCCGCGTCTGGTTGGCTAACACCCATTTCTGGCTCGCCTTCTTCGTTCTGCAAGGCCATTTCTGGCACGCTTTGCGATCGGCAGGATTTGATTTCCGCAAAGGCAAAGTCGTGCAAGCAATGCGCGAAGACATCCAGCCCGAAGGAAATAAAGTTGCAGCCAGTCCAGCCAGTTAACCGCATCAGGAGGAAAGCGAAAATGCAAGCAATAGCAGATCAGAATTTAATTCCAGAGCCGGAAAACTCAGAAAACGAGTACGGCTGGTGGGCAGGTAACGCCCGCTTCACTAACCTTTCAGGACGAATTTTGGGAGCTCACGTCGCTCACGCCGGTTTGATCGTACTCTGGGCCGGGGCAATGACTCTGTTTGAACTTTCAAACTTTAACCCAGAGTTGCCGATGTACGACCAAGGTTTAATCCTGCTGCCGCATTTGGCAAGTTTGGGTTTGGGAGTAGGAGCAGGCGGTCAAATTGTTGATACCTATCCCTATTTTGCGATCGGAGTTGTGCATCTAATTAGTTCCGCAGTTCTCGGTGCCGGCGGCCTTTACCATTCCTTGCTCGGCCCGAAAGTATTGCCGCAAAACAAAACATTCTTTGGTTCCTTCGGCTACGACTGGGAAGACAAAGACAAAATGACAACCATCATCGGCATTCACCTATTGCTATTAGGTACTGGTGCTTGGTTGTTGGTGGCAAAAGCCCTATTTTGGGGCGGTCTTTACGATCCCCACGTTGCCGACGTGCGGATAATTAGCGAACCAACGCTGAATCCTGCCCGCATTTTTAGCTATCTTTTACCAGTGCGCGGCCCGGAAGGAATGGCAGCAGTTGACAACTTAGAAGATGTTGTCGGCGGTCACATTTATGTTGGCTTGCTCTGCATTCTTGGCGGTTTCTGGCATATCTTCACCAAGCCTTTTGCGTGGGCCCAGCGAGTGCTGTTTTGGTCTGGCGAAGCTTACCTTTCTTACAGTTTGGGCGCTCTGGCTTATATGGGCTTTTTGGCCGCCTACTTTGTTACCGTAAATGACACTGTTTATCCAGAGGTTTTCTACGGCCCTGTGGGTTTGAGCGGCTCGGATGCAGCGGTTGTTTCTTCGCGGACTTGGCTCGCAACAAGCCATTTTGTGTTAGCGATTTTGGCGCTTTCGGGTCACATCTGGCACGCGCTGCGCGTTCGCACAAAGGCGGCGGGGTTTGATTTTCGATCGGGCGAATTTCTAACTGCAACTGCTAACAAGGTTGAAAAATCGCCTCAGATGCAAGCTCAACCTGCGGCAGCAACAGCAGTTAGTTTTTCCGATGTGACTGTAACTTTTTTGCGGAATTTGCCGATTTACCGCAAAGGATTGTCTCCCATAGTCAGGGGATTGGAAGTTAGCTTGGCTCACGGCTATTTCCTAGTAGGAGCTTTTGCAGTATTGCTGCCTTTACAAGAAAAAGGTTTAGCACCTCTGGCAGCATTGCTGGTAACTCTGGCATTGGTGTTGATTTTGGCAACGGGCCTTTCGATTTACGAGAATCGGAAGATTGAAGCAGGTAAATTTCTTTACTGGCACAAAACGCCGGAAGATTGGAGTTTATTCCGGGGCGGTTTGGTGATGGGCGGTACCAGCGGAGCCTTCCTCGCCTATTTGCTGTTAGACAATTTTGCTGGCATTGATGCAATCTTCCGGGGGGTTGTGAACTGAAATAAAAACGGTTTGTAGTGCGGAATTAATTCCGCACTGCGAAAAACTAAATAACCGGGTTTCTGTCCGCTACTTGCGGCACTAATGCCTTCAAGAAATCCGGTTTTTTCTCAAGTCCTAGCTAAATTTCTGTCAAATCATACCTGATTCGTAGGAGTTAAAAACTCCTGGACTCACTCCCACTAAAGAAACTGGGTTTTTACCGAATCTACGGATGACCACACGTCTTTTCGTAAAAACCCCGGTTTCTGAACCTTGATTCGTAAGTCTTATTCAAACTTTGCCGAGTTCAAAAACCTCTGCAAAAAAGGCTAAGGGCAACAATATTCGAGTTAAAAGTTGCCCAGATATTAATTTTACGATGGAAAGAACTGTGACAATTGCTAGCGTTAACGACTTGGAAAAGGATGAAGCGAATTTTAAGTTTTGGGTTGGTAATGCCCGCCTAAACGCACAATTTTTCTTGGGTATATTAGCCCTTGTCGGTCACATCTGGCACGCTTCTCGCGCCCGTTTGAATAGAAGCTGAAGGCGATTTAAGTCAGAAACCAAGTTCTTTCCTACTTTATTGCTGACTTAAATCTGTTTCTAATTTGTGTATACTTTGAGAAATTACCCTATGACTGTTGTTATTTACTGCTTCTGTATCAGTATTTTGATGCTCGTGTTTTTGTGGAGTGCTTGGCTAGCATTGCGAGAAGGATTCCAGCAACTCCGGCGCCTGCATCAAATTCCTTGTTCCAATTGCGAATTTTTTACGAATGACTACCGTCTCAAGTGTACGGTGTGGCCGTGCGTTGCTTGTACTGAGGATGCGATCGGCTGTACAGACTTTGAACCAAAGACTTGTTTTGCCAATTCTTGCCAGCAACATTGCTCTAGAGCTCACAAAGATTATGCAGAAAAACAGACAATTAATCCTTCTATTCCACCTTTAGCAACCGGAATTAGGATCTAGTAAACTCCCCCTGACAGAGGGGGAAATTATAACAATTATTGGGATAAATTAGTGATGAATATATACAGCAGCAACTCACTCAAAGTCGAACTAAACCAGAGAGGATGTCGCCTGACTCCCCAGCGAGAAACAATTTTGAATGTGTTTCAAAATTTGCGACAAGGCAATCATTTAAGTGCAGAAGAATTATACAATATTTTGCAAAGTCAAGGAGAACGAATAGGCTTGTCTACTGTCTATAGAACGCTGCACTTATTAGCAAGAATTAGCATTTTGCGCGAACTAGAATTAGCAGAAGGACACAAACATTACGAACTGAATTTACCGGAATTGCATCACCACCACCATCTGGTTTGCATTCAGTGTCACAAAACCTTTGAATTTAGCGACGACTCAATTGGAAAAATTGGTAAAAAGCAAGTTGAAAAAGCTGGTGTAGAACTGCTCGACTGTCAGTTAACTGTGCGTGCGGTTTGTTTGGAAGCGCTGCGGGAGGGATGGCCTTCTTTGCTACCGAGCAATTGGTTGTGTCCGAGATATCATTCGGAACTAGAGCAGGAAATGAGTTGAGTCAAATACGCTTGGGTAATTGGTAATATCACGTCCAATAGACGATCGCATCTTAAACGGTTTGTAGTGCGGACTTAAGTCCGCTTTCATAACGAACTAATGTTATTGCGGTAAATCGATCTGACACGAGACAATTCGTTATTTCCGTCTAGTTATAATAACCAACTACTAACAACGTTTGCTCTTCGGGGACAGCACTAATGACTAATAACTAATAACTAATGACTAATGACTAATGACTAATGACTAATGACTAATGACTAATGACTAATGACTTCCCCTGTACTCAAGCAGCCTCAGAATCGGAACGTTCGTGTTCCATACGAAATACGTTAGCGTACAAACTAGCAACAATTTGTTTGCCTTCCTGCGTCAACTGCAAGTAACCGAGGGATTCGCTGATGTGAGGATAAATTCCACTCCAATAAAACTTTGAGTAGCTTTGCAGCAAGTCGCCCGGATGCCGGCAGCCCAAAATTTTAGTAGCACCGATTTCTTCCAACTCGTAAAACAGGGCGCCAATTTTCTGTAAATATTGCGGGTTGCTGAACTGACCTATTAAGTCAGCACCGCGAACTAAAGAATAATTTAGTGTATCTTCGTCAGTGTTGCCGTCAAGCACCGAGAAACGAGTTTGTTCTATGTTCTGCTTAATTATCTCGGCATTAATTAGCTTGTGGTTGCCGAAACGCTCGTCAATGAACAGTTTTGCTCTGTCAACTCGGTAAGGAGCTAGGCTGGCGGCTGTGGCACCGGGAGGTAGTGCAATTCTCATGCCATCTTTTCCGGTAGCGTACAATCCTTCTGATACTTGGTCTTGTCGGCAGACTCCTTTGACATATCCGATGTCTTGACACAGCAAAGAAATGATGTAGTGGAGCCAGTTTTCGCAGGAGACTCCGCCCTTGCGAATGTGTTTTCCCCGCAAGATTTCTTGACCTACTAAGGTAATGCAAATTGCGTGTTCTACATTGTGATAAAGAGCGTCACTGTTGGCGATGTTTTCTAATGCCATTGCTCCGACCCAGGCAATAATGTCGGCATAGTCTGATTTGTAGCCTCCGTAGGTGCGGCTGTAACCGTTTTCTAGTTGTTCAATGAAAGCCTCTATCAGCAGTTCTGTGGAATTAAACATACTCTATTATTTTACCTTAATATTGCCTTTTAAGATTGATTGGTGCACCGAGTTTGAGTTTCTTTAATTGTAGGGAGGGGATTTTAATTAAAGGCTTAAATCTAATTCACGCTATGTGAATTGTTTGTAATTCTATGAAAGCAGTTATTTCAAGTCTTTAAATCAAATCAGTATTGGACTGAAACCCGTCTCCGCCGCACTGCAGAGAGCAGTCTGCTGATAATTTTTAGCTCTTCTGATTTTTTTTAGACTCTCAGAATTAATTGCGTGTTGTATTTTCTGGAACACAGTTTGCTCGGTCTTACCAAATTTCCAAATGTTGAAGTAAACTTCGGAAAATGTCTGTTCGGAAATGTAAGCTTTGGTTCTCATCTCATGCAGTTAACTCAATGTGTATCTCTGATTATCCGGCAATTTTAGATAAGTTTATGTGATATGGATCGGGCCCAGACTGTGATGCGATCGCGCGCACTCGGTTGACGGGAGTCTGCCGAAGATGGTGAGGCGATCGAAGTATCGACCGTCATAAAACCGTCATAAATTTGGCTGACGGCTGTGATCCCCATTAAATTTGAGCTTGAATTAATTAATAATATGCCACATATTAGGCACTCGCGGGCGAGATCCTCGTCCCAACTTCCTTGCTTGCTGGAAGTTCGATCGCCCGTACTCGCAAATTCCTTGCCAAAAAAAGTCTAGTGGTGTAATATATGGAGTCTGGTATCCTCACTTACCCATAATTATTTTCATATATCCCGTCCCTCCTGAAGGGAAGGGACTTTCAGTGCGGATGCCGCCAAATCACTATATTCAGCAAAAAGCTAGAAATGCCGTAACTCATGCCCACTATTCAGCAACTCATCCGTTCAGCACGGGAACAAACGCAGAAAAAAACCAAATCGCCAGCTCTCAAGAGTTGCCCCCAGCGCCGCGGAGTATGCACCAGAGTGTACACGACCACCCCGAAAAAACCCAACTCGGCGCTGCGGAAGGTGGCTCGGGTACGGCTGACTTCTGGTTTTGAAGTGACAGCCTACATCCCCGGGATTGGTCACAACTTACAAGAACACTCGGTAGTAATGATCCGGGGCGGTCGGGTAAAAGATTTGCCCGGAGTTAGATACCACATCATTCGCGGTACATTAGACACCGCCGGGGTGAAAGACCGCAAGCAAGGTCGTTCCAAGTACGGGGCCAAGCGTCCTAAAGAGAAAAAATAGCACTGACGCCCGATCGCCGGGGATGAGCCAGCAAAAATTAAGTTCGATCACCGATCTAAAATTTGAACTCACAACCCCAAATTCAATCAATCAAAATCAAAAAACCCCAATAAAACTATGTCTCGCCGCACAGTTATTCAAAAACGTCCAGTTCCCCCAGATCCAACCTACAACAGCCGGTTGGTAAGCATGATGGTGAGACGGATCATGCAGCACGGCAAAAAATCCGTGGCCTCCAGCATCGTCTACGATGCCATGAAAACCATCCAAGAACGCACGGGAGCCGAACCGTTAGACTTGTTTGAAAAAGCAGTCAAAAACGCTACACCCTTGGTAGAAGTTAAAGCCCGCCGGGTAGGTGGCGCCACCTACCAAGTGCCGATGGAAGTGCGTTCCGATCGCGGAACCACCCTCGCCCTGCGCTGGCTGATCAGATTTGCTCGCGCCCGCACCGGCCGCTCGATGGCCGCCAAGCTGGCTAACGAACTGATGGATGCAGCCAACGAAACAGGCAGTGCTATTCGCAAGCGCGAAGAAACACACCGCATGGCCGAAGCTAACAAGGCTTTTGCTCACTATCGGTACTAAGCCAAATCGGGCATGGAGAACAGGCCGGTCGTGCGGTATGAAAGCATCGAGTGAGGGATTGGCAAGCGTAAGTTTTGGGTGTTGAGATTGCTTCTCTTGGCGCAGTGGCGATCGCCCAGGCAAACTCAAAACTCCGAAAATCAAAAAATTACGCACTCTGTGAATCCTCCATCTCGCATACTTAATATTTTTGTAAACAAATGTTGCAAAAAATATTAAAATGTAACAATAAGCTCCATATACTTATACGGTAAGTGGCTGGGAGTGCAAGATCGGGTTCTGTGTAGTATAATAGTATTATAACAGCAACACAAAATCAAGGAGGTAGCTGTGGCACGTACCGTCCCGCTAGAAAAAACTCGCAACATCGGCATCGCCGCCCACATTGACGCGGGCAAAACAACAACAACTGAAAGAATTCTGTTCTATTCAGGCATGGTTCACAGAATGGGTGAAGTGCACGAGGGAACAGCAGTCACTGACTGGATGGAGCAAGAGCGGGAACGGGGAATCACGATTACTGCCGCTGCTATCACCACCAGTTGGAAAGATTACAAAATCAACATCATCGACACTCCCGGACACGTAGACTTCACGATCGAAGTTGAACGCTCGATGCGAGTGCTCGACGGAGTGATCGCAGTGTTCTGCTCGGTAGGGGGAGTGCAGCCGCAATCGGAAACAGTTTGGCGACAAGCAGATCGGTACAAAGTACCGCGGATCGTGTTCGTCAACAAAATGGATCGGATGGGTGCAAACTTCTACAAAGTCTACGGTCAAATTCGCGATCGCATGAGAGCGAACGCCGTACCAGTCCAAATCCCGATCGGCAGCGAAGAAAACTTCCGGGGAATTGTAGATTTAGTGGAAATGAAAGCCTACATCTACAACAACAACACCGGCACCGATATCGAGGAAATAGAAATCCCCGATGAGGTAAAAAAACTCGCCGCAGAATACCGCACCAAGCTGATCGAGTCCGTAGCAGAAACCAGCGACGCCCTCACGGCAAAATACCTTGAAGGCGAAGAGTTAACAGAAGCGGAAATCCGCTCGGCCCTGCGTGCGGGCACTATCTCCGGGGCGATCGTCCCCATGCTCTGCGGTTCAGCCTTCAAAAACAAAGGCGTTCAGTTGTTGTTAGACGGAGTGATCGACTACCTGCCGTCGCCCTTGGAAGTTCCCCCGATTCAAGGACTGCTGCCCAACGGCGACACCGCAGAACGACACGCAGACGACAGCGAGCCCATGTCAGCCCTGGCATTCAAAATCATGGCAGACCCCTACGGCCGCCTGACCTTCGTTCGCGTCTACTCGGGTATCCTCAAAAAGGGCACCTACGTCCTCAACTCCACCAAAGACAAAAAAGAGCGGGTTTCTCGCTTAATTGTCCTCAAAGCTGACGATCGGATAGAAGTTGACGAACTCCGCGCCGGAGACTTGGGAGCAGTCTTGGGTTTGAAAGACACCTTCACCGGCGACACCCTCTGCGAAGAAGGATCGCCAGTGATTCTGGAATCCCTGTTTATTCCAGAACCAGTCATCTCCGTGGCTGTCGAACCCAAAACCAAACAAGACATGGAGAAGCTTTCCAAAGCCCTCCAGTCGCTCTCGGAAGAAGACCCCACCTTCCGAGTCAACGTTGACCCAGAAACCAACCAGACAGTCATCGCCGGCATGGGCGAACTGCACCTGGAAATTCTGGTAGACAGAATGCTGCGGGAATTCAAAGTAGAAGCCAACGTGGGTCAGCCGCAAGTAGCCTACCGCGAAACCATTCGCAAAGCCGTCCGCGCCGAAGGTAAATTTATCCGCCAAAGCGGCGGTAAAGGTCAGTACGGTCACGTCGTCATCGAAGTAGAACCCACCGAAGTCGGAACAGGCTTTGAATTTGTCTCCAAAATTGTCGGCGGCACTGTACCGAAAGAGTACATCGGCCCGGCAGAACAAGGGATGAAAGAAGCCTGCGAATCAGGTATTGTAGCAGGATATCCCGTGATCGACCTGAAAGCTACTATGGTAGACGGGTCTTTCCACGACGTAGACTCCTCAGAAATGGCATTTAAGATCGCCGGTTCAATGGCGATCAAAGAAGCCGTGATGAAAGCGTCGCCAGTGCTGCTAGAGCCTATGATGAAGGTAGAGGTTGAAGTTCCCGAAGATTATATCGGGAACGTCATCGGCGACCTCAACTCGCGTCGGGGTCAGATCGAAGGTCAAGAGACGGATCAGGGAATTGCCAAAGTTTCTGTCAAGGTTCCCCTAGCAGAAATGTTTGGTTACGCCACCGACATCCGCTCGAAAACCCAAGGTAGAGGCATCTTCACAATGGAATTCAGCCATTACGAAGAAGTGCCGCGAAATGTGGCGGAAGCCATTATCGCGAAAAACAAAGGGAACTAATGATTTTGGATTTTAGATTTTGGATTTTGGATTGAATCCAAAATCTAGAATCTAAAATCTCAAGTCTAAAATCGCTAAAAAAAACAAGGAACAGATCGAGAATGGCACGCGCAAAATTTGAACGGAATAAACCCCACGTAAACATCGGCACCATCGGTCACGTTGACCACGGTAAAACAACTTTGACCGCCGCGATTACGATGACTCTATCTGCACTGGGTCAAGCAAAGGCGAAGAACTACGCCGACATCGACGCTGCACCAGAAGAAAAAGCACGGGGTATTACAATTAATACCGCTCACGTAGAATACGAAACCACAGGTCGTCACTACGCCCACGTAGACTGTCCCGGACACGCTGACTACGTGAAAAACATGATCACTGGTGCTGCTCAAATGGACGGCGGCATCCTAGTAGTGTCAGCAGCAGACGGCCCCATGCCTCAAACTCGCGAACACATCCTGCTAGCTAAGCAAGTTGGCGTTCCCAGCTTGGTTGTCTTCTTGAACAAAGAAGACATGGTGGATGACGCTGAACTTTTGGAATTGGTAGAAATGGAAGTTCGCGAACTTTTGAGTTCCTACGATTTTCCTGGCGATGACATCCCCATCGTGACTGGTTCTGGCTTGAAAGCTCTCGAAGCGATGCTTGCTAACCCCAAGACTGTCAAGGGCGATAATGAGTGGGTTGACAAGATTTACAAGCTGATGGAAGAAGTAGATTCTTACATCCCTACTCCAGAACGCGAAATTGACAAGCCTTTCTTGATGGCAGTTGAAGACGTATTCTCGATTACTGGTCGGGGTACTGTGGCGACAGGTCGGATCGAGCGCGGCAGAGTTAAAGTCGGCGAAACAGTCGAAATCATTGGTCTTAAGGACACTCGCAGCACTACCGTGACTGGTGTGGAAATGTTCACCAAGTCCTTGGATGAAGGCATGGCCGGCGACAACGTGGGTCTACTTCTCCGGGGTATTTTGAAGGCTGATATTGAAAGAGGCATGGTAATTGCCAAGCCAAAATCCATCAGCCCTCACACTCAGTTTGAATCTGAAGTCTACATCCTGAAGAAGGAAGAAGGCGGCCGTCACACGCCCTTTTTCTCTGGCTACCGCCCTCAATTCTACGTCCGTACAACAGACGTAACCGGTACAATCATGCAGTTCACTGCTGATGACGGTTCGGAAGCTGAAATGGTGATGCCTGGTGACCGGATCAAAATGACGGTGGAACTGATTCACCCGATCGCGATCGAACAAGGAATGCGCTTCGCCATCCGCGAAGGCGGCCGCACCGTGGGTGCAGGCGTTGTTTCCAAAATCCTCAAGTAGGAATCCGCGCTCCGCTTTAAATAGCAGAAAAGCCTAATCAAATTTAGTGGCTTTTCTGCTATTTAGTGATGAGTCATCAGTCAATCGATTTGAGATTTTAGATGTGAGATGGACTTCCCGCATTCAATCTAGAAGCTTCAACAGCAGTCTAAAATTTTAGGAGTTCTCGGACTCAAGTCGGGGGATATCAGTTTTTGGACACGGTCATTAGTCCGCAGTTAGTTGTTAGCAAAAAAAACTGACAAGTAAAAACTAATGACTGCCGACTAATGACTACTGACTACTGACTACTGACTAAAAATAAACTGAACCTAGAAAATTAAACAAAAAAATGGCAACAATTCCACAGCAAAAAATCCGCATTCGCCTCAAAGCTTTCGATCGCCGAATTCTAGACGCATCCTGCGAAAAGATTGTAGATACAGCAAATCGGACAGCCGCCACTGCGATCGGCCCGATTCCCCTACCGACAAAACGACGGATTTATTGCTTGCTGCGATCGCCCCACGTAGACAAAGATTCTCGCGAACACTTTGAAACCCGCACCCACCGCCGCATTATCGACATTCACCAGCCTTCTGCTAAAACAATTGACGCTTTGATGAAACTGGATTTGCCAGCCGGCGTAGATATCGAAGTCAAGCTGTAGATTGACGAATTTTAAATACAAAAAGAAGGAGCAATGGAAAAATACATTGTTCCTTCTTTTTGCTGAAAGTGCGATCTACAGTAGTCATTAATCAGTAGTCATTAGTCATTAGTCATTAGTCAGTAGTCATTAGTCATGAGTCAGTAGTCATTAGTCATGAGTCATTAGTCATGAGTCAGTAGTCATTAGTCATTAGTTTTTCAATAAATCTGTATAATTAATCTAAAATTTGCACTGTGTGGGAATGCTAAAAAAAAACATTTTAAAGTGGCTATCATAGCTTTTTATGTTGTTTATTCAACAAAAACATAATTTTTATCATTTTGAAAGCATGACGGCTTGTTTGAGTTCCTAGGGGTGGCTGGGAGAATTGACGATCGCCCGCCGTCGATCCCGGAGCCCGCGTAAAAGCCCGATCGCCCCTGTTTCCCGCCCCGGAATTCCTCAAATCAGTTAAAGTAAGAAAAATAAGCGCAAGTACCGTCACCTTTGAGCGACAATGGCATCCTCTTCCTCCTCCGCAGTTCGCGAACTCCCCTTATTTCCGTTGCCGGAAGTGGTTCTATTTCCAGGTAGACCACTGCCGCTGCAAATCTTCGAGTTTCGCTATCGAATCATGATGAATACGATTCTTGAGGGCGATCGCCGTTTCGGTGTACTCATGTGGGACCCCAACCAAAACAAAGTCTCAGCCGTTGGCTGTTGCGCCGAAGTAATTCACTGTCAGCGCCTCCCGGACGATCGCATGAAAATCATGACTCTCGGACAGCAGCGGTTCCGAGTCCTCGACGCCGTTCGGGAAAAACCCTATTTAGTCGGTCTAGTAGAATGGATTGAAGATGAACCGCCACAAACAGACCTCAGACCTTTGGGCCAAGATGTCGAACAACTGCTGAGAGATGTAGTTCGCCTCTCCAGCAAATTGATGGATCAGCCGATCGACCTACCCGAAGACATTCCCAGTTTGCCCACAGAATTGTCCTACTGGGTAGCCAGCTACCTTTACGGTGCAGCAACAGAACAGCAAACTCTTTTAGAACTGCAAGATACTGCTGCGAGATTGGAACGCGAAACCGAAATTTTAACTTCTACTCGCAATCACTTAGCAGCAAGGACTGTACTGAAAGATACGCTCAAATAGCGAATTTACACAGGCAAAAAATACGCTCGGTTTTGCCTGTACATCAGCCCAAATTGCACACAAATCATATTATTTTCAATTTAAAATCTTCCTATCGAAGATTTTAAAACTAATCAACGATCGACTAAAGCTTTCGATCGCACTACCGAATTCTATTCTTATTAAGAACTGGTATCTATTTGAGCGGCAAATTCAAACAAGTTCGGATAGGTTCTTTATCGCATTAAATGCTTGTGTTAGAAAATCACGACCAACCGAAACCATACGATGCAGTTAGAGGCGGTCAAATGCCGCCTCCTATCGGCGGTGTGGTACTCGGCGGGCTAGCAGGAGTTAAACACCGACTGTCGGCTGCTGTCAGGGAACACCGTATTGCGGCGCTGAAGGAAACCTTTAATTACGGCGATGCAGGCTTAAAAATAGCGATCGAGATTTGTCAAAACGAAACAGGCCCCCTGCAGCAGGCGGCCTGCGATTTAGTTCGAGAGAGGCTAAGCGCGATCGCCCGCGAAAAATTACAAGCCTTCGTACCTGTAAGCTTAGATTCAGAAACAGGGACAGATAAAACTCAAAAAATATTAAAAAACTCACCCAGTGCAGTCTCAGAAAAAACTAGCGATCGGCAGTTGTCAGAAGCACAATTCATATTTGAGACAATTCTGCAGCAAATGCAACCAAATTTGCTGCTGTTAGAAGCATTAGTATCCTCTGTAAAGCGCGAAGAATTTACCAACGAATTGATGAATTTTTGGGATTTATTAATCTCAGAAATTCAGGAACCTCTCAAAGAATTACGTCAGGCTGTTGGTAGCGCAATTTCCGCCCAACTCCGCATTCAGTGGCAGTACAATCAAGCTGAATCTCAAGCCAATCAGTGGCAGCAGCGAGCCTTGATAGCACTTCAGAAAGGAGATGAAAACTTGGTTCGCCACGCCTGGGTTCGGAAGCAGTTAGAGTTGGATAAAGTAGCAGAATTAAAAATTGACTTAGACGACCAAACTGTGCGAGTAGAAACTCTCAACCGCAACTTGCTGGCTTTGGAAAGCAAGATTACTGAAGCTAATTCTAAGAAAGAGATTCTCAAGATGCAGGTTCATTTTGCTAAGGTACAGGAGCAAATTAACTGCACTTTCAGCCAAATGAATAATATATTTTTCCGTCCTTAATTGTTGGATGCTGCGCGTATATAGCAGTTCGAGCGAAAGATGAGGTATTAACCAATTAATCCCTCAATTCTCCAATCTTCCAATTCCTCAATCCCCCAATCCCCCAATCTAAAATCTCAAACTTGTTCGCTCGCGAAGTCGAAGAATCTAAAATCTAAAATCTCAATTCCTCACCTTTTTGAGAAAGGCTATATATTATTGCCCTATCTTACTTTTGTCTGATAAAAAAATGAATCACCCCGCTGAAATCCGTTTCATCATCCAACTTAGCGCCTTCGAGGTTAGCACCGCATAAAATAGCCCCGCTTAAATTAGCACCGCGCAAGTCAGCACCGCGCAAGTCAGCGCCCTGAAAATTAGCTTCATATAACAATGCTCCTTTCAGGTTAGCCTGCTTGAGACTCGCTCCCCGCAGTTTGGCGTCAGTTAGATTAGCTTTTGTAAAATCTGTATTGTCCAAGCAAGCATCAATGAGGTTGGCTTCGATTAGGTTAGCTTGGCACAGTGAGGCACCGGTCAAATCCACACCGATCATTTTTGTCTGGCTCAAATTGGCTTTGTTCAGGTTGACCTGCATCATTTCAGATCCTGTCAACCTTGAAAAAGTTAAATCTGCTTTGCTAAGGTTGGCCCCATTTAGTTTGGTCATTACTAGGACAGCATTCTTGAGGACTGCACCTAGTAAGTTGGCCCAACTAAGGTCTGTCAAAGTTAAATTAATTTCGTTCAACGTTGCACAGGCTAGATTGATCTCAACCAGGAAAGCTTCTGTCAAATAAGCTTCTTTTAAGTTTGTTTCGTGAAAATCTCTTTCTCCGGCTGCATATCGCTTCAGAAGTTCATCAGCATTCATGTGGCTAGCCTCCTAAGTGGTAGCTAAAATTATATAGCCTTTCTCAACAAGGTGAGGTATGAATTTTGACCTGGAAAGCCTGATAATACAGGGTTTCTGCATACCTCATCGATCGCAGAACCGCTATACTACTGATAGTACAGTGTAGCAGCCGAAGATTTTTAAAGTTTCTGTGTGATTTTTGAGTTCTTCTACTGCCGATCGCACTAATGTAGAACCAGCATCCGCTTCAACATCCGTAAAGAAAATATATTCTCCGAGCGATCGCTTAGTCGGTCGAGATTCAATGCGACTTAAATTAATACCGCGACTGGCAAATACTTGCAAAGGTTTTACCAGCGATCCCGGCCTATTGGCAGGTACGCTAAAAGCTAGTGACGTGTGAGTGCAATTAGGCGTTGTCTCTAGATGCGACGGGGATGCTGATTTCGTGGCCGATTGAATTGATGAGTCGTGGGATGTTGCAGCGTTTCCCAATTTTTCTGTATTTGAGCCTAGTACCCAAAATCGAGTGTAATTGTCAGGATAATCATTAATCGGGCTCGCTAGCACTGGCAATTTGTAGAGTTCGGCCGCTCTTGGGGAAGAGATTACCGCGATACTCCTATCTTCTAGGTACTGCAACGCTTCCGTGGTTGAATTGGCCGGAATCAACTCAGCCGCCGGAATAAACTTTGCCAACCACAACTGACACTGAGCTAGGGCTTGCGGGTGAGAGTAAACTTTTTGAATCTCGTTAAAACTTTGAGCATTGGACAGCAGCGCGTGGGAAATCGGCAAAACCAAGGCGTGTTGAATGCGGAGTGCATCCAGCCGCCACAGGGTGTCTAGGGTGACAGTCACACTGCCCTCGATCGAATTTTCGACCGGCACAATTGAAAGGTCAACCAGCCCAGAGGCAGATGCCTCAAGTGCCTGAGAAATGGTGGAATAAGGACACAGGGTGCATTCAGTGTGAGTTTCCAGACTTAACCAATTGACATAAGCTAGAGCTGCTGTTTCTGCATTCGTACCTACAGGGCCGAGATGTGCGATTGAAATTTTCATAATTAGTAGTTTTATGTTACAAATGTTTGCTTGACTCTCATCAGCCAGCAGGTACGATGAAAAAATTAGCCTGAGTCCCGAAAGCTTAGATCCGTAATTTCTCGGATGACATTGCGGGAGTGCGCGAGCTAATGCCAGACTTATGTCACCTTAAAAAGGTTATAGTTTATTAAGATATGCTTACAAATCCTATATATTAATATTTTCTCATGTATATCCGATTTAATTCTTCCCAATCCGTTGAGATCGCCGTACCAGATGAACAGGTTCCCATTCAACATTATCTGCGCCAGCCGAGGCGACTGGTGAACGCCTTAGTCGATCGCACTCGCACAGAGCAACTCAGCGATGACTGTTTCCGCCTGAAAATGCGGCCGTTACAATTTATGATGCTGAACATTCAACCCACGGTAGACATGAGGGTGTGGGCGCAGTCAGACGGCACAATCAATTTAGAGTCCGTGGCTTGCGAAATTCTCGGAGTGGGCTATATAAACGATCGCTTTGCTCTCAATCTTAAAGGACAGCTTGCGGCATACCAAAGTAGCGGGCTAACCTGCTTGAAGGGAAAAGCCGATTTGGAAGTGCAAGTAGAATTACCGCCGCCCTTCTGGCTGACACCGAAACCGATTTTAGAAGCAACGGGCAACGGTTTGCTCAAAAGCGTGCTGTTGAGCGTCAAACAGCGGTTGATGCACCAGTTGCTCTTAGATTACCGCCGGTGGGCAAGCAACGAAATAAACGTAATATCGAGCGATCGCCCTCAAATCTTATCTCTAGAAGGGTAATTTTGTGCTAGAGAATCGGTGAATTAATTGACAGCGATATTTGGCAAAAAATCGGCTTAATTGCAGAAATATTAGTTAAACGCTCGAATATAGCAGTTCGAGTGAAAGATGGGGTATCGATCCCCCAATTCCCCAATCTAAAATCTAAAACTTGTACCCTCGCGACTTGTACCCTCGCGTAGCCGAAGCAAGCCGAAATATCTAAAATCTCAACTCCTCACCTTTTTGACAAAGGCTGTAGTACACCCAGAGTTTTATGGGATTTTGTGGGCTAGATAACGGCGGATCACTCAAGAATATCGATGTAAGTCTGTGCTCCTTCTGGATCGTCTTCAACGACTCCTACACCGATAGACCAATCAGTCGATTGGTCTTGTGAAGCTTCGTCTTTTTGGCCGATAAATTCGCGCTCTGGCGGGCTGGTAACTGTATCCGCTTCCAAATTAGTCGCCCCTACCCGAATTCGGATTTTGGGGCCGGAATTGCCCAAGCGAATCGTCATCCCGTCGGCGACTGACACCTGAGCGATCGGTTTATCATCTACATAAGTACCGTTAGCACCAAAATTAATAATTTCCCAGCCATTGGCGTGATTCCACAGCTCTACGTGGTGGCGGGAAACCACAGCACTGTAAATAATTACATCATTGTCGTTCGATCGACCGATCCGAACCACCGAAGCGGATTCAAAACACCACTTCTGAACCGGGACAGACTGGATAGGATGTAGCAGAGTTAAGGTAATCACGGATGTTTTGACACTCCGCCACCAAATACAAACGAATATGCTTCAAGATCGATTTTTTCGGATAAAACCGCCAAAAAATTGATTCTCAAAAAAGTGGTCAGTGGGTGGCGACTTTCTCGCCCTACAGAAGTTAACCACTTATTTATGCCGGAGTTTCTAGATAAAATAATAGTTTGCTGTATCAAACAACATAGGTCTTTTCGAGTTGCTAACATTTTCCTTATTAATTCAATACCAATAGAATACAATGCTTTGAGCAGCACTGGAATTCCTGATACCCAAAGCCTCAATATCCCACACCAAAAATACCGATCGACCTTGCGGGGGCGCGTCGCCCCTAAAAATACGATCGGTAATTAGTCGCCTCGGGCCCTTTGGCCGCACTTCAGAGATCCGACTCTGGCGGCTCCGGTGTCGGCGATGGCGATACAGATTCCTGCCTTTGTCGCTTCAACTCTGCTACTTTTTCTTGAGCTGCATCCCTGACTTCTAGAGCTTTATCTTGGAGTTTTTCCGCCAGATTTTGAGCGCCCCGCTTCACCTCTGCCACATTTAGGAGAGTTTTGTCGTAATCTTCCTGTAAAAACTCTGCTACCAGACCGACTTTTTTGTGTAATCCCTCAGCGTACTTTACGGGCTCCGACACAGCAGCCTCTGAAACGATCGCCCGTTTGCTGCCGATCGACGAAATCGCCCCAACCGGCAACAAGTAAATCCCGTCTAAAACGCCGCGCCAGCCGCTCGATTTAAACAGGTAATCGGTAACAGAACCAGTTGTGACATCAAATAGGTAGTCAACCACCGTACCTGCCTTATTTCCTGCGTCCGTGAGCACCGATCGCCCGATCGGACAAACAGCTTGTTCCGGCTGATGTAATTCCGGGAGTTCCGGGTTAATAGTGACAAAAACATTTTCGCCCACAGCATCAACTTGCGCCCAAGCGAACCAGGTTTTTTTGTTCCCCAAAAGTCCCGACTTGCAAGTAAAGCCGAGCGCCCGCTGGGAGTGAGAATCGAGCCAAAGCCTGTCTACCCTGCCGACCTCTTCGGCAGTTCTGCGGTCGATCGTGCGGCGGTTTAGCAGTTCGCTGCGCTTAACAATCTGTTGTTGCGATCTACTCATAAATAAACTCCTGAGTGGCTACGAGAAAAAATGTCGGTCGAAGCGTCGATTTAAGATTTTAGGTTTTTGGCCCGTCAGAGGAATCACCGCAGTAGGAACCAGCGTCTAAAATTTTGGGATCGACCCTCAGCAGTATCGGGGGTTTGCAGTCATTTTTGAGCTGTAGCCAAAGATACTGATTTAATAATCTTCTTCCAAATAATTTGGAGTTTTTTCTGCCGCCGTTAACTCATCCTCTTCTTTAGAAGTGCCAACTTCTTTTTGGTCGCGAAGAGGAATCGTGCTCAGGGGCGCGCCCAAGGAGGGAGCGTGAATTGCCTTAACATCCCTTGGCTTGACGCTAGGAACTCCTAACTCGACAGAGGGCTGATTTGGATCGACATTGATTTGAATTTTTGGGCCCGATCGAGCCAAGTGAACGATCAGACCGTCTACAACGGGAACCTTGGCGATCGGTTTACCATCGAGGTAAGTGCCGTTGGTACCTAAATTGATCAGTTCCCAACTGATGCCGCTGCGCCGCAATTCGATGTGGCGACGAGAAACCACAGCGCTAAAAAGAACGACGTGGTTTTCGTTCGATCGCCCGATCCGGACGACCTGCTCGTCTTCAAAGATCCAACTGCGGACGGGTATAGACTGGAGTGGATGTAGCAAGGTCAGCTTAATCACATTGGCAGCATTGAGTTTTGGTAGAGCGCCTCAAGATGCGATTTTAGATTTTAGACTTTCGATCGCCCAATCCAAACTCGATCTAAGAGATTTGAAATAGAAACGTAACCAGGTCTCCTTTCCCCAGAGAGATGCGGTCTCCCGCTCGCAACCGGTGTCGGTTTCCCTTTGGCAGAGGAGTATTGTTAACGTAAGTGCCGTTAGAACTGCCTACATCTTCTAGGTAGCAAGCATCTCCCTCCACCCGGAGATTTGCGTGTACCCGAGAAACAATCTCAGAATTAGCAAACCCAGAAACATCAATATCCGGCGGCACTAAGTCATTTGGCTTGCCTATGTGAACCACAGAAAGACTGTGAGGCAATTCTATCGGCGTATTTGTCTGAACGTGTATCAGGCGTGCCGACTGCTGTTGCAGTTGAGTTTTAGCCACACCCGCTGGCTGTGGGGCGGGAACCGGGGGAGAAGTATTTACTGCTGTTGCCGCCGATTCAGTTGTAACAGGAACCGAGAGTAAAGGCGGCGGATCTGGAATTGTAGGAATACTGGCAGGAGTTTTTTCCAAGTTCGGCCCCGGATTTGGGGTGACAAAAGGTTCCGCTGCCGTCAGGGGTTCGGTGTCGGGTTCCTTATTTGCCGTAACTAAAGGTTCCCTTGCTATCAGAGGTGCCGTCGGCGCTAAATCCGGTACCGGTGGCGATACCACTGTAGGCTCCACCGTCGAGGCTGACGGTAATGTCATCTCAACTTCTGGAACTGTGGAACCCGGACGCAAGTTAAAGCCGCACTGACCGCAAAATGCTGCATCTGTCTGAACCGCTGCACCGCAGTTCGAGCAACTTGCGGTAACGGGTAAAGGCGTGTAGCAAGCCTCGCACTGGCTGGCCCCGTCGGGGTTCTGGTGATTGCAATTGGGACAGACAATCATCGATTTCTCCTTGCTATCGGCCAGATTTTCAAATCAGCCTCATAAAAAATACTAGGTATATCGTCAAATTTTAACTTTAACCGCCACAATTCTTATACTGCTTAGCCAATACTAGCAACTGAGTCAGCGCCGCGACGTTGGCGGTGAGGGGCAAAATCAAGTTAGCGATGTGCTGACTGTACTGCGGCGGCGCAAGCTTTCCGGGCTATTTTAGGGCAACACCGGCGGCGGCATCGAGCAGCCACCAAAGTTCGCCCTCTGGTTGAACGAGTCTGGCCGGATAGGTCCTGGGGTCGGCTGCGGGGGCAAAAATTTGAGCTAGGGCCGGTTGTTTGCTGGCTCCTGCGACTATGAAGATGACGCAGCGGGCGCGGTTGATTAAGGGGACTGTAAAGGTGATGCGGGGTTCACCGTCTTTGTTGCCGACAGTTACTAAGGTGTCCCGGACTTGCAAGGCTGGTGTGCCGGGAAATAGAGAGGCTGTGTGGGCGTCGTCTCCTATGCCCAACAGGATGATGTCGAAAGCGGGAAACTCGCCGTCGGATACTTTGAAAAACTGCTGCAATTGAGTTTGGTGTGCTGAGGCATCGGCTGCGGGGTCGCCGGAGCCTGTGGGCATCGGGTGGATGTTGCTGGCGGGGATGTTTGTGCGATCGAGCCACGCGAGGCGCGCCATTTTTTGATTGCTGTCCTGGTGTTCTGCGGGAACGTAGCGTTCGTCACCCCAGAAAACGTGAATTTTGTCCCAAGGCAGGTCTTGGCTGGCGATCGATCTGTAGAGCGGTTCTGGTGTGCTTCCGCCCGCTAAGGCGATCGTACACAGTCCGCGTTCTGCGATGGCTGCTGCGATTTTCGACAGGACAACCGCGAGGGAGCGCTCTATGAGTTCTTCTCGATTTTTTAATACTTCTACTATTTTTTGCATCAATTTCCTTTTAACTTTCTTCTGCGTGTGGCGATCGGCAATTGCCAATTTTGCTTTGAAATTTTGCGATCGGGTCGATCGGCCGCCACGCTTGGAAGCCTCAACACCGCGTCAAGTCGGATTTTATCATTCTTAGCGGGCTTTGTATTCTTGTGGCATATATAGCCTTTCTGTGCTCTGGTATGAGGTACTATGCGGCATGGGGCATGGGGCATGGGACATGGGGCCTTGGGCATAAGGCATACCTCACCACGCGATCGAACCGCTATATGTCTGTAGCAACTTGCGATCGCAAGCTCGATCGCACCCCCAAAAAGCAAAAATCATCAAGATTCCTGTGGTAGACTAGGAAAAATAGTTTTAAGTCCGCACAGGATGAAAGCAAAACTATGTCAAGCTTTAAGCGATTTCCTACATCTGTCCGCTATCTCATGGCCCGGTTGCGCCACTGGACGCAACCAGCGGTTTGGGCTCCGTTAGCCGTACTCTGTGCGGGCGGATTATTTATCTGGGAAGTCTCCGTACATCCAGAAAGGTTGAGCATAGATGGCGAAGAAGTAGCAGCCTCAAACAATCAAGCTTCGCTGCCCGGATTGTCTGCTGAAGATAGCGCCATTGCCGCTGAAATCGACAGCTTGCCGGTGCTAATCAATCAGTTCAATCAGTCTAATTCTGAATTGAGTTTATTAAATTCATCAGTAGTCAAAGGCCAAGGTTTATTCAACGAAATTAACGCTGGTGGCTTAGAAAAGTCCCAGCCATCTTCAGCCATGCAGCAGCAAGCAACGAGCCGATTGTTGACTTTGCCAAATTTAGCAAATCCTGATGCCGGATTCCAAAACAATAATCCGCCAAATTCCAGCTTGCCAAGTTCAAACGCCGCATCAGCTTTGAGTTTATCTGGTAGTGGGGCGATCGTTTCAGGGATAAAAACGATCGGCTCTCCTGAGTCTGCTGGTACAGCGACAAGCACTTTATCGCAGCAGTCGAGCGGTGCTAATTCCGGCAAACAAAACGACGCGCCCCTGCCTTTGAGTCCGTTGCAAGCAGCTATGCAAAAATACCTCGCCACTAACACTTCGGCAACGGCGACTTCTAATGAAAACACGGCTTCCTCGGCTCAATTGCTCGATCGACCGGCTTCGAGCGAGTCTCCAGCAAATCCGGCAAATTTGCTCCCAGCGGCCGCTACAGCTCAAGGGAGAGCAAATCCTGTGAATGTTCCGGCAGCACTTCCCTCAGTTGCGATTCAAACAAATACAATCGGCGAATCTCCACAATTCTTAAACCCAACAGCTACAACCCCTGAATCATCTGCCCGGTTAAATTCCACAGTACCCAGCCTCGGGGAAATTAATACTGCGCCTGCAACTGTAGCGATGCCAAAAAATCCCTATCAAACTAATTTATATGGCTCCGGTGTAGCACCGGAAGTTCAACCCGCGGCACTTCCAGCAGTCGTACCAGGGCCAATACCGCTACTGCCCAATGTCCGTCAATCCTCTTTTCCAAGTGCGATCGGGGAAAGCAAAATAATTAACCCCCAAGTCTCTCCTAATGCAGCGAATTCTGAATTTCAACCAGCTCAATCAAATCAGCTTAACTTACCTGGCCAGCCTAATTTTGGAGCTGTTCCTCAAAACAACAATAATCTGGGGCAGCAAATTCAACCGCAACCTTTTTCTACACCCCGATCGCTGACACCGGGACGCTACATTGGCGGCGGCGAAATCAATACTTTTGCTAATCCTTAAAGTTATTAGTTATTAGTTATTGGTTATTGGTTATTGGTTATTGGTTCTTGGTTGTTAGTTATTGGTTCTTGGTTCTTGGTTGTTGGTTGTTGGTTATTGGTTATTGGTTATTGGTTGTTAGTTATTGGTTATGGGTTCTTGGTTATTGGTTATTGGTGGCTAATCACAAATAAAATAGGAAAAAAAACAATGCTTTGCGGCCCAATTTCCAATTCCCAATGACTATTAACTGATGACTAAGGAATGAAAATTTAATAACTTAAGCGATTGCTCGTTACTTTCGCTCTGCCTGGTAATGCTTCTGGGGCGAGGAAGAGCCTCCTTTTATCTCGCAATTTACAGGAGAGAGGACTGTAGGAGGTGCTTAAGCTGTCGCCCTTTTAAATTGCATATTCAGGGCGGGCGGGATACCCACAAGATTTTTATGGTTTTTTACATAAAATCTAAATGCAAAACAGCTTAATGACTACTAACTAACTGTAGTTTAGACTAAAAAATAAGCGTAGCTAAAAGTAGCCACCTTTGAATCTCAGGCAAGCTGTTGCTTAAAAAC
>NZ_JAUBTN010000058.1:0-40289 GCF_036705055.1 Microcoleus sp. CZ3-B2
AAGTCTTAAAGGAGTATATTAGGAATCAAGAAAAGCCGTCCTAAAAGGACGGGGCTTGTGTCCCATTTTCTTGGTCATCAGTCATCAGTCATTAGCTAATAGCTTCTGACTGATGGCTGATATCGTTTCCGGTTGCATCGGAATCATAAAATCGAGTCAACAGTTAACACTCAACCATTCAGTTTTTCGCCCCGCCCCTCAACAGTCAACACTCAACAGTTAACAGTCAACAGTCAACAGGAGTGAAACCGGAATTGATATGATGACTTTTTTGTTTCTTTCTTCAGACAGAGATTCTGGTTATTTCCCCAGGCAGATATAGTTTTTATCAATCTCAGCCAAAATCAATACATAAGTTCTAGATTCTTAAAAATAAAAACAGTTCAGAGGAAAAAAATATGTCCTACGTAAATAGACCTGCCGATAACGTTGTTACTGAACCGGTGGTGGTGAATTCAGTGATGGAATACCACGATCGAGTGCGGTGGGGCCCGATATTTTCTGGTTTGGTAATTGCGATCGCCACCCAACTGGTGTTAAGTGCATTGGGCGCGGCGATCGGCTTAAGCAACATCGCTAATTCAGGAGCACCGCGCACTATTGCCAGCAGCGTCGGTACTGGGGTAGGAATTTGGTCAATTATCAGTTTGCTAATTAGCTTAGGCGTTGGCGGCTGGGTAACAGCTCGCGCTTGCGGCCCCATGAACCGTAGCACGGCACTTTTGAACGGAGCAATTTTGTGGGCAACTACCTTAACAATTGGCTCTTGGCTGTTAGCAAACGGCGTGGCCGGTACTTTTGGCATAGTAGCTGCCAATGCCGGAGAAGTGATTAATCAAGCCCAGCAAGGTGTGGTCAATCTGCCGAACCAAGCGCCTAACGTATCGGCTCAAGATACTCGCAATATTGCAGAAAATGCCGCCAAAGCTGGCTGGTCATTTTTGTTCGGCTCCCTATTGGGTTTGGTTGCTTCAATGGCAGGGGCATCTGCAGGGGCGCGCACTCCCCGGAATTACTCGTAAGACAGAGTTCGGGAATTGAGAATCGGGCATCGGCCATTTCTCCTTCGCAGGCTCTACCCGTTGGTGATATCGTTTCCGGTAGCATCGTCAGGTGATTTAACCGCAGAGGGCGCAGAGAACACAGAGGAAGACAAGAGAGAGAGATGAATACAGAAGTATGAAGCGCGGATTTGATCTGACTCGATTTTGTAATTCCGATGCTACCGGATTTGATATGACAACTTAACACTAAAATCCATAATAAATGTCGGTTGTAGCTGAGTCTAGAACCCCCAAAATTCACCTTAACAAGCAGGGTGAATTTTCTCGTTCCCAGGTAGAACCGGGGAACGAGTAACGAGTATAATTTGGGCCTTCCTCACCCTACAAATTAGGCGGTAAAGTATTTAGCCGCTGGGTGATAGGTGATAATTGCAGTGGTGGATTGTTCGGGATAAAGCTGCTCGCTTTCATCCATGTACAAGTTTATCCGATCGCACTTTAGCAATTCCAGTTGCTTGTACTGATCCGCCATATTCGGACAAGCAGGATAGCCAAAACTGTACCGCGAACCGCGATATCTCTGCGCTAGCATATCCCGAATATTGTCCGGTTCTTCGCTACCAAAGCCCAATTCCCGCCGAATCCGCGCGTGAGTCCATTCTGCTATTGCTTCCGCCGTCTGCACCGCTAACCCGTGAAAGTAGAGATAATCGGTATATTGATTGTTAGCAAATAGCTTTTGCGCGTACTCTGTAGCAACTTCTCCCACCGTCGCTACTTGCATCGGAAATACATCGATTTTACCCGATTCTTTCGGTGCGAAGAAGTCGGCAATACACAGCCGGCGCGCCGATTTTTGGCGGGGAAACGTTAATGTTGCTGCGGGTGTCGATAAATCTTGCCCGTTACTCATAATTTCTGGATCGTACACATACAAAGAATTGCCTTCAGATTGACAGGGAAAATACCCGTAAATTGCTTGGGGATTCAATAGCTTTTCGGCAATAATTTTGTGTTTCCATTCCTCCAATATCGGATAAACTTTCTGGGCTAAGAAAGCATCGTATTCTTCCCGCGATTGGTCTTTGGGCTTGCGGAACTGCCACTGACCGGCAACTAATGCTTGCAAATCTAAGTGCCAGAAAATCTCCTCAAAGGGGATGTCTTCTCCCTGCAACTGTTTCGTTCCCCAGAAAGGAGGATTTGGGCGATCGATATCTGCAGCAACCGCTTCGGAACGCCTGGTATCAATCACCACCGGAATATCTGGTTTCCCAGCATCTTCTACAGCAGTTTCTGCCGAAATTTTAGCTGCTTTCACCGTCTTATTTTCTTGCCCTAATTCATCTAAAAATCCTTGCAAATCTTCCCAGTTACCAGCAGATTTGGCTGGCATGAGTTTCTCCATGAAATGCAAGTCAGAAAACGCATCTTTGCCGTAAATTACTTTACCTTTATACGTATTTTGGCAATCTTCATGCACAAACTTTGGAGTCAAAGCTGCACCCCCCAAAATCACGGGAACGGTGATTCCTTTCTGGTTGAATGCTTCCAGATTTTCTTTCATGAATGCGGTGGATTTCACTAGCAAACCGCTCATTGCAATACAGTCGGCTTTGTGCTTTTCGTAGGCTTCGATGATGTTGTCAACCGACTGTTTGATTCCCAAGTTAATCACTCGGTAGCCGTTGTTTGATAGGATAATATCAACCAAGTTTTTGCCGATGTCGTGAACGTCGCCTTTAACAGTCGCGATCAGGAATGTGCCTTTGGCATTATCCCCGGATTCTGACTTTTCCATGTACGGTTCTAAATAGGCAACGGCGGCTTTCATAGTTTCTGCTGACTGCAATACAAACGGTAGCTGCATTTGTCCCGAACCGAACAATTCTCCTACTACTTTCATGCCGTCTAGCAAGAAGGTATTGATAATGTGGAGGGGTGGATAGGTTTCTAATGCTTTGGCGAGTTGGATGTCGAGCCCAATTCGTTCGCCGTCGATGATGTGCTGCTTCAGGCGTTCTTCTACGGGGAGGTTTGCGTCTTCTGTCCGATCGCGCTTGGTAGTTTTGCCAGCAAACACCGTTGTTAGGTCGCCCAAGGGGTCGTAAACGCAAATTTCGCCGTCGAACTCCCTCTCGTCGTAAATCAGTTTACGGCAGATTTCCTGGTGTTTGGGGTCGATTTTGGCGATCGGCAAAATCTTGTTAGCGCTGATAATAGCCGAATCCATCCCCGCCTGCATCGCTTCGTGCAAAAACATGGAATTCAAAACTTGCCGCGCCGCCGGATTCAAGCCGAAGGAAATATTAGAAACTCCCAAAATTACGTGACAACCCGGCAATTCTTGGCGGATGCGGCGGATCGATTCGATGGTAGCTTTGCCGTTTTTTCGGTCTTCTTCAATCCCGGTGGAAATGGGCAAAGCTAAGGGGTCAAAAAAGATTTCCTCGGCGCTAATTCCGAAGGCGACGGCGGCGTTATAGGCGCGTTGGGCGATCGCAAATTTTTGGTCAGCAGTTCTAGCCATCCCATCTTCATCAATCGTCCCAATTACTATCCCTGCGCCGTATTTTTTTGCCAATTCCAAAACTTGATAAAAGCGCGGTTCTCCGTCTTCATAGTTAGTAGAATTCAGCAAACATTTGCCGCCGGCAACTTTTAACCCCGCTTCCATTTTTTCCCACTCGGTGGAATCCAACATTAAGGGCAGAGTTGCATTAGTCACCACGCGGGAAACTAATTGTTTCATGTCGCGCACGCCGTCGCGCCCGACATAATCAACGTTGACATCGAGAACGTGGGCACCTTCTCGCACTTGTTCCCTAGCCATTGCTACTAAACCGTCCCAATCTTCGGCATTTAGCAAATCGCGGCATTTTTTGGAACCGCTGGCGTTGAGTTTTTCGCCGACAATTAAGAATGAATTTTCTTGTTCGTAGGGTTGGGCGCTATAAATTGAAGCGGCGGCCGGTTCCCAAGAAAATTCGCGAATTTTGGGTGTGAGAGTTTCGCCAATTTCTGATAGTTGTTGGATGTGATCGTAGCGGGTGCCGCAGCAGCCGCCGATGACTTGCACGCCTAAGTCTTCGACGAAGCGCATCAAGGCCATTTTTAATTCTATTGGCGTGAGTTTGTAGTGCGCGTGGCCACCGATGTTTTCGGGTAAACCGGCGTTGGGAATGCAGGAAATTACGAAGGGCGAATGTTCGGAAAGGTATTTGACGTGTTCCGTCATGCGATCGGGCCCGGTGGCGCAGTTTAATCCTAAAATATCTATGGGATAGGGTTGCAAAATGGCGAGGGCGGCGCTGATGTCGGAACCGACTAACATCGTGCCGGTGGCTTCCATTGTGATTGATACCATTAATGGAATCCGCGCACCTTTTTTCTTAAATACTTCTTCAATAGCATTTAATGCTGATTTAATTTGCAGCACGTCTTGACAAGTTTCGACAAGAAATAAGTCAACGCCGCCGTCATAAAGTCCTTCTGCTTGTTCGGTAAAAGCGGCGGTTAGCGTGTCGAAATCAATGTGTCCTAAGGTTGGCAATTTGGTGCCTGGCCCGATCGATCCTGCGACAAATCTCGGTTTTTCTGGCGTGTCAAATTCGGCGGCGATTCCCTTGGCAAGTTCTGCCGCTGTTTTGTTAAGATAATATGCTTTGTCTGCTAAATCGTATTCGGCGAGCACGATGGAAGCAGCGCCGAAGGTGTCTGTTTCGATGACATCAGCGCCTGCTTCGAGGAATCCTCTGTGCACGGTGGCGACGGCTTCCGGTTTGGTGTGCACGAGATATTCGTTGCAGCCTTCGTATTCTTTGCCGCCGAAGTCTTCTGCGGTGAGGTTTTGGACTTGCAGGTTGGTTCCCATGGCGCCGTCGAAGACGATGACGGGGCGCGAGGGGTGGTGGAGTCGATCGAGAAATCTGCTATTCATCGGCGGTAAAAAGACGTAGGTGCTATATGTTTACATTTTGATCTATTGTGCAATATTCTCAACAATTATGCCTATCTTGGGGAATTGCTGATGACTGAAGGATTTAATGTTAGTGACAATAGTTCGTAGGCGCAAGCCGGGGCGTAGCCATCGCACCTGTGATTTTACCGATCGCCCTAGATAATTCTCAAAATTTGGCTGCGGACGATGCTGCGGGGGAAAAATTGGCCAGTGGCGAGGTTTTTTTTCGCTTAACTGTTGAGGATTTTTGCAAAAATGCGATAGATTATGGATACCGGAATACTTGATGGCTGAAAAAAAGTTAATCCAAAAATCGGATAGAGGAATTTCAATATAAAAGGGCAAATAGTAACTTCTTCTCATCCTAAACAAGAGCAAATTATCCGCTAGTCAAAGGTTATTTTAAAAATTGCATAATGATTCGACACGCTCTCATAGTTTATCTGATTGTTACCCCACTTTCACAAGTGTGATGTCTGCTTAATCTGGCGTGGTAGAGGTCAAGAACGATCGCCCTCAATCAGGCGATCGCACGCCGCAACAGTCCTTAAGTTCACACCAATGATATGCAACCCTACAAATCCGTAACCTCAAAGAGTTAACCAGAGTTTCATAGTTTGGCAACCAGTTTTTCAATCACCTGGTGACATAAATCTCGTTGTAGTTTAGAAACTTGGATTTCTTCTTCATAAACTTTGTAACGACCTTGATCTAGCATTTGACTTAATGGTAGCCCTTGATTAGCTGCTACTACGCCAGCACTATTAAAATCTCTCAATTCGCAACTATAAGCCTCTTCAAATTGCTCTTGAGTATCAATATTTAGTTCGTTGTCAACAAAACGATTTTTATTTTGCTTATACTCCGAAAACATTTTCTTCACTGCTTCTTGTGACAGTGCTTTGAATGCGTGTGCAGCACCCATTTTCTGAGTAAATCTATTTCCTAGTAGAAGTGCGATTTTGGGTCTCTCCATCTTATAAGTATCAACTTTACCTGCAAAAGTGTACCTTCCATACACTGGATGGCTCTTCTCAGTACCCCATATTAAGTTAAACAATCCCGATATGGCATAAATCGATGAGTCGTCAGCATTGATAGGCACCAACAATTTTTGACCTGAGAGGATTGCAATCTGTGTATAAATTGAGAAGCTGGGATTGGTGTCGATAAAAAATGTTGTTGGTTTGTCCAGTATAGTGCGCTGTGTAAACTTTTTAATGATTGAATGTATTTCTACCCACGGAGAATCCGTAGTTGACAATGGTGCTGCATCAGCTCTTTCTGCCAACAAGGGTGCAATTAACTCAAGGTTTCCATCGCCAGACATCAGAAAAAGGTTTGACGGTAGCTTTGGATTACTTTCTTGTAATTTAAGCAAATACTTATCTATATCACTGGTGTCATTTTTTAACACACTATCCGTCAAATAGCCCACAACTGTTTTAGGTACATCTCCAATAATTAGTTCCTGGAGACGAGATTCTGCCTCAGTACCACCTCCCATCAACATCATTGACGAATTTGCTTGTGGGCACATATCTATGACCACCACATTTCGATCTTGATTCTTCTCGGCATACATAGATGCAATGTGGAAGGTAATAGTGCTCTTACCAACACCACCCTTGTTGTTCCATATAACATAACTCTTATTCATGAATAGCCTCCTAATACGACTGAGCTTAATATCTTACTATTTTCCAAGCATAGACTACTCAGATATTTTTTTATGTTTAACTTAGAATTATATCGCAGTTGCGGTAAAATACTCAATATAACATAAATATATCGTAGATAGCGGATGTATGTCAAGCTCTTCTTACGTTTAGCTTTTCCATTTTTACAGATCGCAGAAATACCCGCATTCATTGAACAAAGCAGGGCGATCGGACAAAGATCCGCCGTGCGTTTATTTCGGACAAGAATCAGAGAAATTTTGCAAAATCCCAACCCATAATAAAGTATAAAAGGTTCGTAGTGTGGACTTTAGTCCGCATTTAAAAAGGACTGAAGTCCTAACTACGAACCTTTGAGCCTTAAAAAAACATTAAAATCTTTGATTATTTCTTTCTCGTCTTTCTCTGTGAACCCCTTTTTGGTAGGTGCTTAATTTCACTTTCACCTCCTGCAACTTCTAATGTAGCGTCTACTTCTTCTATGATTTCTAAATCAACAACTTCAACACCGCCCTCGCTGATTGTTTCCGCTATCTCAACCTCCTCCAAATCCTGCTGATTTTCGATTAAATGCACCTCTAACCCAGCATCTATAATCGGCAAATCATCAATTTCTTGACTAATTTCAGCTTCTCCGCTTTCCTCCTCAATTTCCGCCGCCAAATCTTCCTCAATGGCTGGAATAATTTGAGTTGCTCTAATTTCCTTCTCTACAAGCTGCGCCGATAACTGCTGATTTTCCCTTAACAATTGTTCAATTTTAGTCGCTTGAATTCTAAGCTGTTCATTCAAAAGACGAATTTCTCGATTTTGCTGCTGAATCATATCTTCGCCCTCAGCAATCGTGCGATTCCTCTCTAATATCACCTCATTTCTCGTTTCTAATTCCAAAGCGCTCATAGCTGCTTTAATCACATTATAAAAATGCGGCTTAGAAACATCAATTTGTTTAGCATTATGGCGACTTTTTCCCAAAAGCCCAATCTTTTCGCCTTGCTTAACAGCTAACACAAAACCTTGATGATTTTTAATTTTTAATTCTTTGACAAAATCAACTTGAACTAAACTACAAATATATCTGTGACAGTCATAATAAAATTCTGCTTTCATAAAAAAGCACTCCTTTCTGCTACAGTGCCGAAGAATTATACCACGAAGAACGTTAAATCTAGAATAAAATTTTAAACGCTATGGTGCGCGCCGATCGCCCTACGATACTGTCCAATGTATGAAATGTCAAGAGTTGCTGCTATAATTCATCAAAAATAAAGAATGTATAGCCGATAATTGCCTTATTTACTGATATATGCCCTTGTCAATCCGTAACGATAATAAGCTGTTTCTAAATCAACTATTTCATCCTTAACTTGAGGTGCTAATTCAAACAAGCTTAACTGAATTGGCAGCTCGTGGTTTTTTGCTTGGTTAAACTTGCTCAAAAGTCTTGCTTCTAAATCCTGGTGCGACTCTAAAGTTCCATCGGACAGAATGTGCTTAATTTGCAAATTAAATGCTTTGAGTTTGTGGCAAACTAAAATAGTGCGATGACAAGTTATCGGGTCTTTTTCGGCACACATTAAACTGATTTTATAATTGGCTGCGCCTTTGAGCAAGCGCTGAATTCCGGCGGAAAATAGAGGAGTTGCTGCTATGCGATCGTACAAAGCTTTACCCTCAGTATCATAACAGCTTAAATCTTCCGGTCTCGCACCTAACTCTTTGCCTAAAAAAACATATTGAATGCCGGCTGCTGACAAAAAAGCGGTAATTTCTGATTTATTGAAATGAGGTAAATAGCGGCTGAAAGGATGCGATCTCACGTCCGCAACCGCTGTTATTCCGTGTTTTTTCAGCAGCAAAAGAAACGATTCAATACTCTGATTGGAGTGTCCGATCGTAAATAATTTCATTGCTTCTATAGCGGTTCGATCGCGTTGTGAGGTATGCCCTGCGCGGGCCAATGCCCTGCGCGGGCCGGTTGGGCCGGTTTGGCCGACAGCACCTCATCTTTCTGATAAAGGCTCTATCTGACTATTCAGTTTTTGCGAGGGGGACGAGAGTTTGTTTGGCCCGATGGTTTCAACCTGTAGACTTCAAACTGTGGGTTTTTTCCCCAATTTTTGAATCCAAATTTGCAAACCCAGCAGCATCAAACCGACAGCCGCCAGTCCAAATACGCCCATACCCAAAGCCGTCATTCCCACTACCAAAGTTCGCACGGCGACACTAATTTTAAGCACAGCAATATTGCTGGACTGCACCGGCTTGCTAGCAAAACTTAGAGCGATCGACATAGTTAGCGAATACAAAGCAAAAGTTAACGCGCTTGCGATTAGGGAACCCGTTATGCACCGCAAAACTGTAGGCTGTCGCCCAGATGCGGGCGCTGCATCCCCAGCAGAATTTAGAGGTTGAGAAGTAGAATTTGGATTAGTTAAATCAGTCATGGCGATTTGAGATTTTAGATTCTTCGACTTCACTCAGAACAAGTATAAGATTTTAGATTTTTGGTGAATTAACCAAACTAAAATCCGTGTTTCATGCCATTTTATCAGTTCTTCTATCTCAATAGACTCTACGCAAAGTTAGATAGATCGGACTCGATCGCCCTAATTGGCCAATTAGGGCGATCGCGATCGCACCACCTGCGAGTTACACCCTCGCAATCGGCGGTTTTGTATCGTTTCCCTCCGAACAAATCCGAATCCCAGTATTGCTAAAATTTGCTACCCAAAAATCCAAATCGGGAGAAGCGATCGCACTTTTCACCCGTTCCACAATCTGCTGAGCCTGCTCTTGAGACTCGCAGAGTGCAAACACCGTCGGCCCGGAACCCGACATCATCGTTCCCAAAACCCCCGCCGACTCAAATGCTTCCCGCAACTGCAACACCTGCGGGTACACGGGTAAAGCCACTTTTTCTAAATCGTTGTGCAGCAATTGACCAATTTTCGATCGATCTTTTTGGGCGATCGCCCCCACCATCGGCCCCGAGTGCAGCCGTTCCCGGCGACAGTCCAAATCCTCCGATCCACAATAGGAACTACTGAACTGCTGGCGATAAGTTTGATACGACCATGCCGTAGAAATACTGAGATTGCGGTACTTCGCCAGCACCACAGAAAAACCTCCCAAATCCGGCAGTGGCGACAGTTTATCCCCGCGACCAGTTGCCAAAGCCGTACCTCCACCAATGCAAAAAGGCACATCCGAACCCAAAGTTCCCCCCAACTCTTGCAACTCCGACTGAGTGAGTCCCAATTGCCAAAGCAAATCCATCCCGACTAAAACCGCAGCCGCATTTGCAGAACCGCCGGCGAGCCCCGCCGCCACCGGAATCTGCTTGTGAATCGCAATCTCGACTCCGCCGTATTTTGCCAAAGCATCGGGGAATTGCTGCGCCAGCAAATCCGCCGCCCGGTAAGCCAAATTATTTTTGTCAGGAGGAACTTGCGGGTGATCGCAACGCACGCGAATCGTGTCGGTACCAATCGCGCGCAAGTCAATTCGATCGGCCAAATCTATGCTTTGAAGTACCATCGCCAGTTCGTGATATCCGTCGGGGCGATCGCCTATTATTTCCAAATACAGATTGATTTTTGCTGAAGCTAGGAGAGAATATGAACGCATAGGTAATTAAGCCGCAGGTGAAAGAAACACCTGGTTGAAATTAATTGATACCAGTCCGAGTCCATTTTCTCACAACTCAAAGGAAATATTATGCAGGATCGGCAGTCATTAGTTATTGGTCATTAGTCAGCAGTCATATCACGTCCGGTCGGTCTATCGAGCTAAAATTAGTTCGTAGTGCGGAATGCGAGTCCGATCCAAGTTGCGGACTCGCATTCCGCACTACGAACCAAACATTTTTGTTATTAATCTACCGAATATGATATCATTAGTGATTGGTCAGTGGTCATCCGAAAACAAATTATTGCTCAAATTTACCCATTGATCCACGCTCAAATCTTCAGCGCGAGATTGAGGATTTATCTGTAAATTTTCTAACAATTGAACGAGCTTATCTAAATCCACAGCCCCTTTCAAATTATTTCGCAGCATCTTGCGCTTGCTGCCAAATCCCAACTTCAATAAAGTCTCTAAATAGCGTGGATTAACAGCCGTAGTTTCTATCTGTCTAGGACGCAGCCGCACCACGGCAGAATCGACTTTTGGAGGCGGATAAAAATCTCTAGAAGGCACATCACAAACTAACTCGCATTCTGCTAAATATTGTACCCGCACCGACAAAGCGCCAAAAGCTGTAGAACCCGGTTTAGCGTAAAGTCTTTGGGCGACTTCTTTCTGCACTAACAGCACGATCGAATCAAAGGGTTTAGCAGCAGGCGCAGATATCGTTCCCAGCAGTTTTTGCAGGATCGGGCCGGTGATATTATAGGGAATGTTGGCAACAACTTTATTGGGATTTTGGAATTTTGGAAAGGCTGTTAGTTCAGCATCTAAGTTTATTTCCAAAAAATCGCCCTGTAGCAGTAAAAAGTTGTCGGTTTTGCCTAGTTGCTTGGCTAGTTTTAGGCACAAATCTCGATCGATCTCCACCGCAACAACAGACTCAGCCTCCGGCAGCAAGCGCCGAGTCAGAATCCCAGTGCCCGGCCCGATTTCCAGGACGCGAGAACCATCCAAATTCGCTGCTTTGACAATCCTATCTAAGGCTTTCTCGCTTTTGAGCCAATGTTGAGCAAACTGTTTCCGGGGTCTGGTCGATCGCATTTTTTGAATTGCTGGGAGAAATCTTAGCCTGTCATTTTATCACAACCTCATATTTTTTCCTCACCTACAGCCATGTTGATTTTTGTTAACATGGCTTGAATTAACCAAAAAACTTAGGCACTATAAAAGCAGCAACGATAAAAAATAAATTTATTTCTTCCCAATTACCAGCAGCACGACACGGAAGTCACGGATACACAGATAGCTATTTTTCCAAATAACCCATAACAACTAACCAATAACAAATAACCAAGAACCAATTAGCAATTCCCCAAAAATGAATTTCCAACGAGTATTTGGTACATTACCCAAAACCCAAGCCAGCGCGCCCGGAAGAGTAAACCTGCTGGGCGAACACACAGACTACAACGACGGATTTGTACTGCCGACGGCAATTCCCCAGCGCACAACAGTACAAATTGGCTTCAGCAGCGACGATCGCCACCATTTTTATTCAGCAGAATATGACGAACTCATAAATTTTTCAGACGACGATACCATACCGCAAACATTCGTAACTTATATCTGCGGCTGCCTCAGACTTTTAGAAAAAGAAGGATACAAAATACCGCCAATAAATCTTTACATTACCTCCAACGTGCCGATCGGCGCAGGTTTGTCCAGCAGCGCAGCCTTAGAAATAGCCACCCTCAGAGGAATGCGCGCTTTGCTCAACCTCCCCCTAGACGACGTGCGGCTAGCTCAAATCGGACAGCTAGCCGAAATCCGGTACGCCGGTTTGAACTGTGGCATCATGGATCAAATGGCATCGAGTTTAGCAGACACCAACACCATGCTATTTCTCGACACCCGCAGCCTCAAATACCGCCCGATACCTTTTCCTCCTGACACCGAAATTTTAGTAATTGACAGCGGCGAAAGCCACCAACTAGCAGCAGGAAGCGGCTACAACAAGCGGCGCGCTGAGTGCGAGGAATCCGCCCGAATATTGGGAGTTAAAGCTCTCAGAGATATCGCCGATCCCAAAGCAGTGGAAGTATTGCCCGAACCCCTCAGAAGGCGAGCTCGCCACGTCATTACCGAAAACAACCGGGTACTGCAAGCGGTAAAATCTTTGTCAGCAAAGCGTTTCGGCGAGTTAATGAATGCTTCCCACGCGAGTTTGCGCGACGACTGCGAAGTTTCAGTGCCCGCTGCAGACACGCTGGCGGCCATCTTGCAGTCAATCCCCCGAGTCTTCGGTGCAAGGCTGACGGGTGGAGGTTTTGGCGGTGCTTGCGTTGCGCTCGTCGAGACAGGTAAAACGGATGTTATCGCAGCAGAGGCGATCGATCGATACCAGCGTGCGGGTTACAGCGGCCGCGTTTTAGTTCCCGAAGTTAAACTTAATTATTAATAACCTCTTGCAAAAATAACTAGGGCAGGCTTTCCGGCCCATCCCACAAGAATTATTTTTTATTGTGGGGTGTCTCGCCTGCCCTATAAATTGATGAAAAAAACTTTTGCCAGAAATCTATTGTGGATGTTGTGAATCTTGGATTGTTGGTAAAACCCACCCCGGAGCGGAATTACAATTAATTTATCCGATGCGATCGCAATTATTACTTGCGGCCAGAAGATTGACCGGCCGTCGTAGCTATTTCCCCAGCTTCCATAAACTGCTTAAACCGGCGCAAATCGTCAGCAATTTGCTGTTCTGGGACTTCCCCAAATAGCTTAGCCGCTGCACCAGCAATCGCACCGCCCGGAGGGTTGTATTCGATCGCAACTTTGACCTCAGTACCGCGTCCTGCAGGTGCTGGTTGAAAGCGTACAAAACCCGAATTCTCAACATCCGCGCCTTCCACAGACACCCACGCAATTAATCGATTTTCTTCTTCGCGGACAATTTCTGCATCCCATTCTACACTATTGCCGATCGGCGCGCTGGCAATCCAGTGAGAACGCTTGTCATCTATTACCGTAACGTGTTTGAGATGCTTCATAAACCGAGGTAAATTTTCAAAATCGCGCCAGAAACGGTACAATTCATCAGCCGGTTTGTCGATCGTCACCGTCTTTTCAACTTTAATGCTTTGATTGGCATCTGCAGCCGACTGCAAACCCTCCGCAACCCCCAGCCCGCGCGCCGCCAAACCGCCACCGGCAACCGCCAGCAAAGCACCTCTCAAAGAACGCTGCGACAAACCAAACAACACCAGCGCCCCGCCACCAATTAACGAAGCCCAGCGTTCGGTATCGCCAGTGTTAGTTTGGTTTTCTTTGTCAGAATTTGCGATCGAATTAGAATCCATTGTTTTAAACCTCATCTATTAATCGAAAAATAGCTAAACGCCGCTAGTCGGGCAGTTCTGCGGCACGCTGCCCACCGTTGGGCTATCATTGAATAGTTTGAATTGCTTTCGCATTCAACAAATCTTCTTCCCCAATTCTGGATCGGCGTGGATTGCTTCACTGCTGAAACTTCTACGCTCAGGCATTTTGTTTTGACAAAACCCGATTCTTTAAAATCTATCTCTCTTTCCCGGGCTCCTGCGTCTGTCTAAAGTAGTTAAGTAGCTGGACAGAATTAATTTAATAAAATTTCACCTAAAAGTCTGTAAGCGTCCAAAGCCTTTTTGTAATTAATTTTTTCCGAACTTAGATAGTATGGTCTGTCAGACCCTTACATTTGCTCCGCTATTTCCAGCCAACAATCTGATGCACCATACTGTAACTCTTGCACTCACGCACAAATCATCTAAAATTATCTGCGTCAATCGATGTTGCATCTGCCTTTCATCTGCGGTTTATGTATTGAACGAAAACTTATGAAGAAGTCTACTACTGATTTGAGACAAAGTTTAGATACAAACCTAAAATTAGGGGTGAGTCCATTTCACTAACCCCTACAAACTTTCTGCGGATTTCACTCTATCCATTAAAGGAAAAATTCCCCAAAACAGCAGCGCAATTGCTCCTAAATATACTTATCGATGCCCATCGTCAAAATCATTAATACTCCTAGAATGTGACCGGCGCTCATTGATGCCAAAAATGCGGGAACACTAACATTGTTAAACAGAGACGGGAAGGGCAAAGGCATTTTAGGGCCGACGTGGGGATGCCAAATTACGCGGCTCAGAACTAGCAATGCTAAAATATTGCAAACAAACATCACTATCGGCTTTTGCCAGTTTCCTGATGCTGTGTCAGTCAGAGCTGATTCTACTACTGCCAGTAAATTTGAGTCGATCATCGTTGATGCTCCTATTTTTCCTATACAATCAGAGGTTATCGATGAAATTTCTTGCCAAAAATACAGCAGGGGCGATCGCATCTCAGGAATAAATATCTGTTTTGCTCTTAATATTCGCTGCGCCAGCGATCGCGCCCCAACTGCAATCATCAAGTCACAGCAATAAATCTTTATAATGCCAGTCAAAAGTAACGCAAGCTACAAACGAACTAAATTATACTCGCTGCTATTTGTAACTTTTAGCCGGTCTGGCAGTTGTGGCATTTACTCATACTGCCAGACCGGAAACAATGCTCGTTATTAGCGAGCAATATAGGTAGGCAGAAAGTGAAGGATGTCGCGTAGAACGCTATATCCAGCCAAGTCCCAGAGCAAATAAGCTAAGAAGCCTATCATCGCTAAGCGGCCGTTCCAAAGTTCTGCTTGCGGGTTGAAGCCAAACAAAAAGGCATTGCGATCTTTGCCGTTGTAAGCATTAGTGGTTGTAGGTACGTTAGTAGGACGAGTTTCCATGTTTTTACATTCCTTAACAATGTTTCGCTTATCATAGTAGCGACCTAATTTTTAGTTTGCTATCTGTCTCTAGGCTCAAGATACACACAAGTCTAAAGGAGGATTCTGAAACACAAAAATATGTGTTAAGTTTTGTTAACGTTTTTTTTTAGCGATCGCCTGTATCAGCAGATACAAAAGACAAGTACAAGTTGAGACTGCTGTTGTCAAAGGAAGTGTCTCATGGCAGGAATGGTAAATTTAAACTTCAAACCACAACACGATCGCCCGGAGTTAAGTAAAATATAAGATTCACAGAGCGCGAGGGAGAAACAGTTATCGAAACCATCTACGGCAATCTTCAAGGTTTAAAGTCCAGCCAGCTCAAGCAACTCGAAAAGCTTTACCACCAGCGACTACCGGGCGATCGCATCACCACGGCAGAATTCGCCCAGCGCGTCGCAGCCATCAGCACCGAAATCGACAAACCAATCTGCACCTACATCAACCGTCGCGGACAAGTAATTCGCGTCGGCGTAGGTACACCCCGCCAAACCCAAATTTCGCCCCTAGAATTGCCCCGATACGGCGGAGGTCGCCTCAGCGGCATTCGCTGCATCGCCACCCACCTGAAGCCAGAAACCCCAAGCGAAGCAGCTCTCACAGCAATGGCAATTCAGCGCCTAGATGCCCTAGTGTGGCTGACGCTGACCGGCGGAGGATTTCAGCGCCGCGGCGGCGGTGCGACAGGTTACATCCAAGAAACTTATCTCGTTCACCTGATACCTCAAGGAGACCGACCAAATTTTGAGTTTTCCGTGTTAAGCGCTCAGTTACAAAAATCTGCAACTGATGAAACTGATGAAACTGATGAAATAGAAGAGTCTTCAGTTCAAAACTCACCAATCAAAACTCAACACTTTCCCTGGACAATCTCAGAACCGCTGAATTTGGACGACCTCGCAGACCAAGATTTTCAGGAGTTGGTGGAAGGACTCGAAGCAGAGTTTCAAGCAGAGTTTGTCGCCAAGCAGGTAGATGCAGACCAAGACAAAGTTCTGCTGGTAGGTGTAATGACTCAGCAGATGACTCTGCTGGATTTTGAGGACGGACTCGCAGAAATAACGCGGCTGGTGGAAAGCGCCGGGGGTCAAGTTCTGCAAACAGTGCGCCAAAAACGATCGCGCCCCCATCCTCAGACAGTCGTTGGCGAAGGCAAAGTTCAAGAAATTGCTCTCACCGCTCAGACGGTTAGCGCTAACCTCGTGGTATTCGATCGCGACCTGGCACCCGCACAAATACGTAACCTAGAAACTCTTCTCGGCATTCGCGTAGTCGATCGCACGGAGGTAATTCTGGACATTTTCGCCCAAAGAGCGCGATCGAGCGAAGGTAAATTGCAAGTCGAACTCGCTCAACTACAATACACCCTGCCCCGACTCAGAGGGATCGGTCAGGCCATGTCAAAGCAGGGCGGTGGCATCGGTACCAGAGGCCCTGGGGAAACTAAACTAGAAACCGAACGGCGGACGATCGCCAAACGCATTACTCGATTGCAGCAAGAAGTAAATCAACTCCTCGCTCACCGCTTCCGGCTGCGGCAGAACCGGCACCACAATGACGTACCCTCAGTCGCCATCGTCGGCTACACAAACGCCGGTAAATCGACTCTGCTCAACCTGCTCACCAATTCCGAGGTCTACGCCGCCGACCAGTTATTTGCCACCCTCGACCCCACCACCCGCAAGCTGACAATTCCTAGCGCCGAGGGCAGGGAACTTTTGTCGCTCGTCCTCACAGACACAGTGGGCTTTATTCGCGAACTGCCCCCCTCACTGATCGACGCTTTTCGGGCTACCCTCGAAGAAGTCACAGACGCCGACGCTTTACTGCACCTCGTCGATCTCTCCCATCCCGCATGGCAAAACCAAATTCGATCGGTCATGAATATTTTGACAGATATGCCCGTAACTCCCGGGCCTGCTCTTGTAGTTTTCAACAAAATCGATGCCGTAGATGAAGATAGACTCGCTCTGGCACGAGAAGAGTTTCCTCAAGCCGTATTTATTTCGGCCGCCAAAGGTCTCGGATTGGAAACTCTGCGCGATCGATTAGCGCAACTCATTGAATACGCCCTCTATCCTCGGTAAATACTTAAATATTCCTTTTAAGTAGTTGACAGTCCCGAATACACGTACATATACTGAGGACAGTTGCTATCGCAGCATGAGACGATAAAAGAGTAGTCAGATTGTGCATTGCCAAGTACGATAAAGCAGAGCTAGTTTGCGAGGAGTTAAATAATTAATTTCAGGAGGTGGCGGTACTGGTAACAACACTCTTTGTTAATGACTGTAACTGCTGGTGGTGGAGATGTTGCCAGAAGATGTTGCTCGATCGCTTCCTCCAAAGCACTAAGTAACCTAGTGCCAACCACGAAGTTCTCGACCTCAAGGTGTAAGAAAATAAGATTATTAAAGTGTTTGGGCGACCTCCCCAAGCGCTATACTATACTATACGGGCGCGACAAAAGCATCCATCTATTGTAATAACTCTAAAATCCTTACCAACCCCGCAACGCTCATCTCTAGCACTATTTCTAATTTCCGATTTTACCACTTTTTAACTAAATAGTTATGTGTACGCCACTGGCAAAACTAGCAATCGGACTCTCTGCCACAATGGCAACAGGGTTCTTCTATTTGGCTGCCGCCCCTCCGGGTGTAGCACAGGTAGATGTGTGCGGGCCGGGAAACTTTTCAAGCGCCTGTAGCCCTGACAATTCCCCAAGCCCGACACCACCATCAAGCCCATCCATAGAGTCTCTGCGCTCTGGGACACAAGCATCAGACGCGGTAGAGAAATCGCCAGACCCACCGCCGGCACAATCGCTGAACTTCACAAAAATATACACCAACAACGCCACCCCGCAGAGAGCAGCAACATCTATCCCAGAACCGGGCACTGTGGTAGCACTCCTAGTGACAGGCGCAGGAATCATCGGTTCCGGCAGAAAACGAAACAAGCAGGTCGGTCAGTCACGATAGACCGATCGTGCTGCTAATTGTCAAAATCTCTCCGTTTCAAGAAGGGCGGATATTTTGGTATTTTTAGACAAATTTAAAAAAAGTTGTATAAATAATAACATTACAGGTCGCTGGCTACAACTATATAAAAATAAGATTGGTTAAGATTACAATAAAAAAATATTGTTATTGTTTGAGCGCCCGATGACCCCTAAAGTAGAAATTTACACTTGGAGAACCTGCCCGTTTTGCATTCGGGCCAAAGCACTGCTGAAGCGAAAAGGGGTAGATTTTACAGAGTACGCGATCGATGGAGATGCAGCAGCACGGGACAAAATGAGCGATCGAGCCAAGGGAGGCCGCACCCTGCCCCAAATCTTCATTAACGACCAACACATAGGCGGCTGCGACGAACTCCACGCACTCGATGCTCGCGGCCAACTCGACCCGCTGCTGGCAAAATAAACATTAGTCCATCGCTTACCAAATTTTCCTCAAACCAATTCATAAGTGCCAACTGAACAATGAAATTTGCATTCATCATCGATTCCCTCGCGCGACTAATTCCAGGACACGATACCAGCGTAGCGCTGATGGAAGCCGCTCAAGAGTTGGGTCACGAAGTTTGGGCGACTCAAGCCAACGAATTAAGCGTCATCGACGGCAAAACCTGGGCTACCCTCAACCGGGTAGCCCTAACCCCTGTAAAAATCGTAGAGGGACGCTGGGAAGCAGCTCAGGTGTGGTACGAAGTAGAACAGCCTACTTTCGGGCCTCTCGAAGCAATGGACGCAGTATTTATGCGGACAGACCCCCCTGTCAATATTCCTTACCTTTACGCTACTTACCTTCTAGACGGCATCGATCCCGCGAAAACTTTGGTAGTTAACAGCCCCAAAGGATTGCGCGCAGCCAATGAAAAAATGTATGCTTTGCAATTTGAGAACTCGATCCCCGAAACAATTGTTTCTCAAAATAAGAGGGTAATTAGGCAATTTGTTGAGAAAAAAGGAGCGGCAGTTCTTAAACCATTAGGTGGGAAAGCTGGCGAAGGGATTTTGTTATTGGAAGCGGGCGATCGCAATCTCAACTCCCTAGTCGAAATCAGCACTCAACAAGGGCAAATCCCAGTGATGATTCAGACATATCTGCCCGCAGCAAAAGACGGAGATAAACGAATCATCCTCTTAAACGGCAAGCCCATCGGCGCTGTCAACCGCATTCCCACCGGCAACGAATTTCGTGGCAACATGGCCGTCGGCGGCCGAGTCGCACAAACAGAAATTACCGATCGCGAATATCAAATTTGCGCTGACTTAGCACCGGTACTGCAACGGGACGGACTGTACTTTGTTGGCATTGATATCATTGGCGGTTATCTCACCGAAGTTAATGTCACCAGCCCTACAGGGATCAGAGAAATTGACTTGCTTGACGGCGTTAGTTTGGGCAAACAAGTAATTGAATGGGTAGTTAGTCATTAGTCAGTAGTCAGTAGTCATCAGTCATTAGTTATTAGTTATTGGTTATTGGTTATTGGTTATTGGTTATTGGTTATTGGTTATTGGTTATTGGTTATTGGTTGCAGCTAATAACAACTAACAACTAACAACTAACAACTAACAACTAACAACTAACAACAGTCAACAGTCAACAGTCAACAGTCAACAGTCAACAGTCAACAGTTAACAGTCAACAGCCAACAGTCAACAGTCAACAGTCAACAATTATTAAATCATGTCAAAAATTGGCGTTGCAATAGTCGGTACAGGTTTCGGTCAAAAAGTGCACCTTCCCGGATTCCAGGCACACCACCGGACAGAGGTTGTGGCTGTTTACCACCGGAATTTAGACAAAGCTCAGGCGATCGCCAGCACCCACAACATCCCCTATGCTTGTAACTCGATCGCAGATATAGCAGCCATCCCAGAAGTAGCGGGAGTCAGCATTTCCACCCCGCCATTTTTGCATTTTGAAATGGCAAAAACCGTCTTGCAAGCAGGCAAACATTTATTATTAGAAAAACCGACAGCCCTCACAGCTTATGAAGCCAGGGAACTTTACCGATTAACAAACAGCGAATCTCAAACTAATGTTAACAACAGTGGTTCGAGAGCAATTGCCACAATGGACTTTGAGTTTCGCTTCATCCCCGCATGGCAAATGCTAGCAGAATTATTAGCAGCAGGATATGTAGGAGAAAACCGTTTAATTAAGATTGATTGGTTGGTGTCTGGGCGCGCTGATGCTGCTCGCCCTTGGAATTGGTACGCGCAAAAAGAGCTAGGTGGCGGAGTTTTGGGGGCGACAGGTTCCCACGTTTTTGATTATCTTAGCTGGCTGTTCGGGCCCGTGCAGAGGCTTTCTGGGCAATTGATTACAGGAATTTCGGCGCGACCAGATCCGAAGGATTCGGGAAATTTAAAACCTGTTGATGCTGATGATTCTTGCACGTTGATGTTGGAATTGGCCGGGGGAACGCCTTGTCAAGTTTGTTTGAGTTCCGTTACTTATCAAGGGCGGGGACATTGGGTCGAAATTTACGGGAGTAAGGGTACTTTGGTATTGGGAAGCGACAATCAGCAGGATTACGTCCACGGATTTCGTTTGTGGGGTTCCCAAGCTGGAGAACCTTTAGCTGAAATTAAGATTCCTCAAAGATGGGAGTTTCCTCAAGTTTATCCAGACGGGAGAATTGCACCGTTTATTCGAGTAGTGGATAGGTGGGTAGAAGCAATAGATGCGGGGAAATCTTTGATACCGTCGCTCAAAGAAGGAGTTTACTCGCAGTTGTTGATGGATTTGACTCAGGAGTCAAATGCTACGGGAACTTGGGTGGATGTACCGAATTTAGATAAATTTTTGGGCAGTAAGTAAAATTAAAAACTCACAAAGTAATCTCTCCCACTCGATCGCGCCCCAAACCCGATAAACTACGATATAGATAAACTCGATCACCCCTTATATCCAGAGTCGTAAGATGGCGCGCCCTGAAAGTCCTTGCCTCAGTATAGCGATCGCTCGCCTGAGAACCGCTGGGGCAAACCATTTTGCCACCTGGGTTCTACAAGCTCCCTATCCCAGCGGGTACGTTCACCACGACTGTATGTGGCCCGATACCCTCTCCCAATCCTGGAAAGCTTGGCAGGAAATGTTTTCCCCCTCCGGGACAATTCACGAATTGCCCCTACATCCAGATGGCAGTTTCGTTTCGCCGGAAAACAACCAGAATATACTTGCAGAAACTGAAAAACGAACTCCTAAGTCGCTACAACTACCTCCACCGCTCCCCTCTGTGTCGCTTCAGCTCGGTCAAGGGGGGTGGGGCGACAGGGGCGAGCCGAACCAGCAGCAGCCACCTGCAAGCTACAGCAGCCGCCTGATGCAGCATTTGGGAATCGATCTTTGGCGGTGGCTGTTTGAAGGGCCGATTCAGGGCAGTCTGCAGGAAAGTAAAGGTATCGCGATCGGGCAAAATCTACCCCTGCGGGTTCGCATAGATTTGCGCGAACCCTATTTAATTGCTTTGCCTTGGGAAATTATGCAGCCTCAAGCCGGTCAACCGGCAATTTCTCTGTCGCAGCAATTGCTGTTCAGCCGCACTACCAGCAATGTCGAGCCTTTGCCGCCCCTGCGTCCTGCCGAGTCGCTGAACATTTTGCTAGTTTTGGGACAAGCAGAACCAGGCCGCGGTGCTAATGCTGAATTTTCTACGAGCAATAACCGTCATTTGCAGTTGGAAGCTGAAGCACTCGCCCTCGCTGGGGTTCTTGAAAGTGCTTTTCAAACCGACGACAGCGACAAATATTTCGATATTAGCGTTCCGACTCGCGTTGATACTTTGATCGAACCTACTCCGGCCGAACTAATTTCTCGGCTGGAAACGCAAGCTTATAACATTCTGTTCTACTCGGGCCACGGGATACCGGGGCCTGACGGCGGCTTGCTGTTTTTGGCGCCGGACACGACGATGAACGGTACTGAACTGGCTCAGGTTTTAGTTCGGTGTCGCGTGACTCTGGCAGTGTTTAATGCCTGTTGGGGAGCTCAGCCGGCGGTGGAGAGGCAGCACTCCAATAACGGCCAGCAACAGGCCATCGCCCGCAGCAGTTTGGCTGAGGTACTGATCCATCACGGGGTGCCGGCGGTGTTGGGGATGCGGGACTCGATCGCCGATCGCGAGGCCCTAAGTTTTATCCAAACTTTTGCTCGAGCTTTGGCCGGGCGGATGTCGGTCGATCGGGCCGTCGCCGTCGCCAGACAGCAGCTACTGACGCTTTACAAGTTCAATCAACCGGCTTGGACGCTGCCGGTGCTGTATATGCACCCAGAGTTTGACGGTGAACTGACTGAGCCGGTAGATGACCTGAAAACGGAATTGCCTTTAAATTCTTCTACTTGGCTGGGACGTTTGCCGTCTTGTGCTTACTTGCGGGGGCGCGATCGACCCAATGTCAAATCCACCGAATCAACCAATCAGGTTTGGCAGATTTGCGCCGGGATGGTTCGAGTCGGACGCTGGGAAGAAAACGACGTAGTGATTCGAGAACAGTGGGTTTCTCAGAAACACGCCGAGATTTTCTGCCGCAACAGCATCAGAGATAGCCGGGAAGAACCTAGCTACTTTTTGCGCGATTTTTCTCGTTACGGGACTTTAGTTTTGGGGGCCCAGGGATGGGTGAGAGTTCACCACCAAGAACTGCTGTTGCAATCGGGCACTCAGCTAAAATTTGGCAGTTCTCAAGGTCAGATTTTTGAGTTTACTATTGAGGTTCCAAAAAGTTCGGGCTACAGTGAGACTGATTGCGGAACCAATTAAGGTGCGGGTGTAGTTAATGAATGCGATCGAAACAGCAAACTTCTGAGCGTTAAGTCTCAAGTCTGAAGTTAAAAGAGTTACTCACCGCAGGCCGCTCGCAACTATCACTTAGTAGAATCCACTTTCTGTACTTTCCTTGAAGCACTTAGGTATTACATCATGGCTACCCAATCTCCCGATTCTCAATATTTTCGCGACTCGCTTTCTCAGGCCGAAATGGAACTGCTCGCCACAATTGTTCAGACTGATGTTGCCTATCCCTGGAATCCGGCACAGCTTGAATCAGAATCTTATTGGGCGGATTTAGAGCAGGAATTTTCACTGTCTGACTCTTTCAGCGACAGCGATATTGCCCTGAAGTCGGGAGTTTTATTCGCGCAATTAGAACAAGTTTGGCTTTCTAGCGCCCTGCAAAAGTCTTTGGGCGATAAATTTGCTGGCGTTCCTGAAGATTTTTTGACCCGCATCGCTCAAAGCGTCCAAAATGCAACTGTGAAGTATCAATCTTTAGCTGACCAAATGGTAGAGTGCGTGTTAAATATTTTGCCTCAGTGGGCTGAGGAAGATTTGCAGGTGTTGGCGCGTCCTTTGGCTTATGCCATGCGAGAGGGTGATTCGTCCGGGGTGGAAGCGGTTGTGGAGACTAAAAGACCTTGGGCGCAATTGTCGGAAATAGAACAGGCGAGAGTTGGTTTGACTGTCGCCCGCTATGCAATTTCGCAATTAGAAATTTCTGATTAGTTTTTTCACGGTTGGGTTTTTATACTGCGATCGCCATAATTTTTCAAATTAATATAAAATTAATCTACCTTGAGTTAGATGTTAAATTTGTCTAGTTGTTAAAACACCTGGATTGCTATAGTTTGATATAGCAATCCTATTCAATTTTTAGACTTGATTAGAACTGATACACGGGCGGTCATCAACCTGGTTTTTTTACGAAAAATCTGCGTTTTTAGCTACAAATCGTGTAAAAACGGGTTTTCTGGGTTGGCGGTGTAAACTTTATATAGCGGTTCTCACTTTTGTGAGAACCGCTATATCTCTGGCTGGGATTGTGAGGGCGACTGGGGTTTCGGAACGGTGGTTGCAATACTATATGTTTATAAAAAATTAGGAACTGTAAAAAGACAAGTAGAAGTGAAGTCAAAAAAAAGGGGAAGCTAACAATTCAATGTGATGAAATGTTGTCATTTGTAGGTAATAAGGATAATAAGCAGTAGATTGGGCTTGCCATTGATGCCTCAATATTCATAAATTGTAGGAGTATATATTGGCAAAAAAGATCGAGCTGGCGCTCAAGGATTATGGGATTCTTTGCCACCCGTTTATGGTCAATGTGCCGTAAGTTATATCAAATCCGGTAGCATCGGAATTATAAAATCGAGTCAGATCAAATCCGCGCTTCATAGTTCTGTATTCATCTCTCTCTTGTCTTCCTCTGTGTTCTCTGCGCCCTAGCGCCGGTTAAATCACCTGACGATGCTACCGGAAACGATATTATACAGAATTTTGGAATGCCTAGGTCAGATTTTTTCTCAGAAAATATACAAGAAAGTAGGAAATGAGACTGGTCTGACAAACCATATAGAAAGATTTAATAATACGATGAGACAAAGAATATCTCGATTGGTGAGAAAAAATATTTCATTCTCTAAAAAACTCTCCAATCATATTGGCAGCTCTTTGGCATTTTATTCATGAGTATAACGCCAGTTTATGTATTAATGAAAGTCCTTAATTTTCCTTGCTATGCAGGATTACCTTTATGGGAATGGCAAGTTATGAAACTTGACAAAAATGGGATATCACGATTATCCCATTTTAACTGGTATTTTATTTTTCCGCGAGTACCTTAGCATACCAAGTAAGGAATAACCATTATTTTTAGTCGATTCTATTGCACCTCATAACATCGGGAAGTGCTGTAATTCCCAATTACCGATTCCCAATTAGTCACAAACAATTAATTTTCGGTAGGAGGAGAAGGCGACACTTCGGCGGGAGAAGGCGCAGCTTCCGGCGACGGCGACGGAGCAGCTTCCGGCGATGGCGAGGCTTCGGCGGGAGCAGGCGCAGCTTCCGGTGAGGGCGAGGCTTCGGCGGGAGAAGGCGCAGCTTCCGGTGAGGGCGAGGCTTCCGGTGAGGGAGCAGGAGCAGGAGACGGCGACACTTCGGCGGGAGAAGGCGCAGCTTCCGGCGACGGAGCAGGTTGCGGCGACGGCGACACTTCGCCGGATGGTTTCGGTTGAGGCGAGGGCGACGGTTTGGCGGCGGGCGCAGGTGCCGGCGGCGACTGTTTTGAACCTGGTTGCGGTTTGTTTGGACCGGCGGGTGGCTTCTCAAACTGGGGTTTGACTTCCGCAGGTGCTGGGGATGGCTGGCTTGTCGGACTCGGTTGTGTCGGCGCTAGGGCTGGCGGCTGCTGGCCTGTTGGTCGGGGGCTGGCTGGGGCGGTGGATGGCGTTACAGGAATGCCGCGGCAAATTTTTTCGTCGTATTTAAATGCGACAGCTACCTGGTAAAGCTTGTGCGTGCTGGATGCTGGAAATGTCAGAGCTGGGTTGATAATCGCAGTTTTAGCCGTGTTGTCTAGAATACTGTAACCCGTGGGGACGATCGCCTGTGGCTCGGCTTTGAGCAAACCTTGAGGGCTGACAACTGCTCCAAAAACTGCGACTCCTTCGAGTTTTTGCGAGCAAGCAGCAGCAGGATAAGCCACATCCACAGGAGTAGGCCCGGTCATTTCCAAGTCGGGATAAGCTTTTTTGAATTTCTCAAACAAACCAACATAGGTATTTGCAGCAGCAAGCTGTGTCTCTCTGTCGCGGGGCAAGTTTGAACCGGGAACTCCCTGCTGTTCTAGCTGTTGCTGTCCCTGGTCAAATTGTTGCCTCCTGAGTCTTTCTTCGGGAGTTTCTGCAATCAGATTCCTTTTATTCGGATCTTTTTGAGTCAATTTTGGCCCTCCCTCGATTCCCGAATTCCTGCCGGCAATTGGAAATTCGGGCGTGAAGACTGGAGCACCGTCTGGAAATAGTGGCAGTCCGCCTCTACTACCTATGATTTTTTTGAGCGTTTCTGCCTCGTCTTCCGAGGGCCCGCCGGGAAGCTGGGGCGCTTCTGTCAGCGATGGTGGCGCTGGGATATTGCGATCGAAATTACCGGGCAATGGTGGAAAAATTACACTGCCGGGAGGCAGTGGCGGCAGGATAGTGGGTGTTGTGGGGGAGGGGATTTTGAGAGTTGGGGCTGGAGTTTTGGGAAGCGGCGGGGCTGTTGGGGCTGTTGGGGCTGTTAAGGGCCCGAGAGAGGGAGGGAGAGGGGAAAAGAACCCTGGAGGGGGCATTCCCGGAGGCATGGCGGGCAAGTTAATGCTTGGAGGTGCGGGGGGTAAAGGCGGGGCTAACTTGGGCGTGAGGGGAACAGGAACAGGGGCGACGAGGGAAAACGGTGTATTGGAGGGCTTTGGTGGTATAGTTTGTGGCAAGCGCCCCGCTTGGGCCGGAGTTAATTGTACGAAGCCGACGGAACCGGGGATATTTTTGTTTGAGGAATTTCCACCATTCATTAAGTTTGAAATCGTCGGGGCACCTACTCCGAGGATTCCGTGAACGCCGACAGAGGCTAGGGCTGCCCACCAAAAAGGTTGGCGCACCGGTTCAGAAAGGGTGTTGGCTAGGGACGAAGAGTCTGTCATGACCATAGGGAATAAGTAATTGGTAACTGGTAATTTGGGAATTGATAATTTGGAATAGGAGGTTAATAGTTATTAGTTGATATTTTTTTATTTTGACCGATTTAAAAGCGGTTGTTCTGGAATTCAAAGGTATAATTTTAGCACGGTCGGCATTGAAATTGCCCGATCGACTTTGATGACGATTCCGCTGTTTTTAGGCAGGAGGCTGGATGCTGTACCGGGTTTCTCAGTTATTGCTGAGAATCGTATTCGGGGCATCAGGCCATCTGGCGGATTCATAGAACTATTGCTGCTGGAGGTGATGGCACAGACTGCGCTGTGGTCATACCCCTGTTGTGGGCTGAACCAATTAAACACGATCGCTCGCACAGATCGATCGGCGTAACCGAATTGGAAACGCCATCACAAAAACTCACAACTCAAAATTCGGGGCTGTAAGTAGAAAGGCGTAAATATTTGTAGTTGGGATGAGGCAGGAGTCAGGAGACAGAATGCAGGAGGGATTGGGGTTTTAGCCTCATTTATCTTTCTTAACACAGTTGTGTTTTTCCCCACCGACTTACTTAGCTGGAATCTCAAAACTACTGCCTCGATTCACCAGCGATAGCGGTAAGTTTTAAAAGGAGCTCCCTCGATGCTCAGCAAGTCGATCGGATAAATAGGAGCCCCGCTTGCCAGATACTGAAACATCTCCCGAACTTCCTCTCCCCGCAGCGACAACTGGTCTAATTCTTTGAGAGAATACCAACCAGCACACAAAGTATACTCGTCCGGCTTGCTCTTAGGCGGTGTTTTATCTTCAGGACGAGCCACAAAAATGACTCGGAGGCGCACGTTCCCCCTAGGCATCACCGTATGCTCTACCCTGAGAATTCCTTCCACGATCACAGAAATGCCCGCTTCTTGGACGGTATTGCGAACAGCGGCATCGAGCAAAGTCTCCCCTTTTTCCACCCGCCCTGCTGGGAGATACCACTGCCGATCGTACTTGCGCTCTTGTACCAGTAGAAAACGGTCTTCTAAGTGAACGACAACTAGGGTAAAATACAATGTTGGAATCGGCTCGCGAGCCATAGAAGTAGATATTCCCCAAGCAAAAAGTTTAACCAGCGACAGGTGTTAGCCATCCAAAGAGTGCTTTTTCAAGCGTTTGTGAACTTGAAAAACATATCGTAGCATCCCCTGGCCACCAATCCAATAATCTCAAATCTCAAATCTCAAATCTCAAATCCTACCACCCCCGCACCAGCAATCGAATAATCTAAAATCGATAATCGATTGGCCACCAATCCTAAAATCTAAAATCTAAAATCTAAAATCTATTGTGTCATTACCAACTGTGATTTTGCCTGGATATTTTGCTGCTGCTTCGGACTATCGGGAATTAGAAAAATCTCTAGTCGATCGAGGTTTTCCAACTGTAACAGTACCTCGCTTGCAAGCGAGATTGGTTGCCGACTTTTGGGGGGCAGTCGATGGTGCCTATTTTGCGGCAGCTCAATCGGGCGGTCAAACAAATGTTACAACAATACGGCTGCCAACAGATCAATCTCATCGGTCATTCCGCCGGCGGATGGATTTCTCGCATCTATTTGGGCGAAAAGCCTTACACCATTCACGGGGACGTGCTTGAAGACGCGGGTTTGTGGGAAGCTCACTCATCTGTCAATACTTTAATCTGTTTAGGCACGCCACAAATCTCTCAAGAGTGCTGGACGCGCAAAAATCTAGATTTTGTCAAAATGCACTATCCGGGAGCTTTTCACCCGCAGGTGCGCTAGGTGTGCGCTGCTGGGAAGGCTGTTTTTGGGCAGCCCGGTTTGGGAACTTGGCTGGCTTATAAAAGTTATGAGTTGACTGTGGGGAAGGGCGAAACTTGGGGCGATGGAATTACGCCGGTGGAAGCTGCTCATTTGGAGGGGGCCGAAAATTTGGTGTTGGAGGGAGTGTGGCATTCGCCTCGTTCTCCGGGGAAGTGGTACGGTTCGCCGGAGGTTCTGTCGGCTTGGATTGGATATTTGCGGTAGAAACGAACCGCGAAGGCGCTTTAGGCTTTCGCCGCGCGTCAGCGCTAGGACGCGAAGGAAGAAGCGGAAGATTTGGTTAGAATTTATCTTGGGAGTGAGTTTTTTGCTACGAAACTCGCTCCCCGCGATGCTATGTTTGCTTAATTTTTTATTGAACTGTAACTATTATGATGGCACGCCCGCGATTGCTCAATCCTCTTTTAACTGTACTTCCTTTGGAAAATGGCGATCGGCTCAGCCGCGCTGAATTCGAGCGCCGTTACAGCGCAATGCCGGAACTAAAAAAAGCTGAATTGATTGAAGGAATGGTTTATATGGCATCACCTTTAAGATTCAGAAGTCACGGGAAGCCCCACGCTCATATTATGACTTGGCTGGGGACTTACGAGGCTGCTACACTTGGGGTGGAATTGGGGGACAATGCGACTGTGCGCTTGGATGCGGATAATGAACCTCAGCCGGATGCTTTGTTGAGAATTGATACGGGAGGTCGATCGCACATCAGCGATGATGATTATGTTGAAGGTGCACCGGAATTAATTGTTGAAATTGCCGCCAGCAGCGCTTCCTACGATTTGCACGAAAAACTCCGAGTCTACCGCCGCAACGGAGTACAAGAATACGTAGTTTGGCTGGTTTATAATTGTGAATTAAATTGGTTTAAGTTGAGGGATGGGGAATACGTGCAGCTTGAACCTAATGCTGAAGGGATAATTTGTTCGGAAGTATTTCCGGGTTTGCGGTTGGACAAGTATGCTTTGTTAGCTGGGAATTTGGCGAGGGTGTTGGAGGTTTTGCAGCAGGGATTGACCACAGCCGAACATCAGAGTTTTTTAGAGTCATTGGTCATTAGTCCTTAGTCATTGCTGGGAGGAAGCTGGAGAGTTATTCGAGATGTCTATTTATTTTTTTCTCCGCAAGCCATCAACCAAAAACTCATCATCGATCGATCGCCCTCAGCTAAAAATTTATCCCGCGAAACCAGATAGCTTTCTATTTCCGACTCGGAAATCAACCCTTGTTTGACCATTTGTAAAATAGGCCCGGAGTCCAGCAAAGGTTGAAACGCTTCAATTCCTATGATATCGCTATGGCTGACAACCGCTTCTAAATTGATGCTACCAAACCCAGCTTCTTGGAGAATGCGGCACAGATTTCGCCCGATCGACAAATCGCCGCCCCGACAAGCTATCACCTGCTTAAATTTCTCCCTGACAATCTCGACTGACATGGGTGGATTTGTCAGCCAAAACAGATCCGCGTCGCTATCGACAATCACCAGTTTTCCCCCAGGCTTCAAGATGCGGAATATTTCTCTAGCTGCTGCGACGGGCTCGGGGAGGTGGACGAATAGCAAACGGGCGATCGCAAAATCAAAAGAGTTAGCAGGTAAGCCAGTATCCGCCACCGACGCTTGCACGTAATTTACTCGATCGCCCCCTTTAAGGTGCAAATATTCTACTGCTTTTTCCTGCAGTGCGGGGTCAATTTCTACCGCTGTTATCGAACTATTTGGCAGCAATTCTAACAACTTTTCCGTGAAAAATCCCGGCCCGCTACCCGCTTCCAAAACATTCATCCCGTCGTCCAAACCGAACCACTTTAAATTGCGCGCTTCCTTTTCCCAACTGAGGAGAACTTGAGCTTTTAACCGCTGGATTTCTCCCTCAAATTCCAGATTGTACGTGTTTGCTTGATACGAACCTTCTCCTAGCATAAAATTTTCCTTCTTCTTGCTTCTACAGCATTTTAGCGCAGGTAAGACAGATGAAACTTCGCTTAGCTTAAAAGTCACAAACCATCTTTAAATTATCTGCGTTAATCAGTGTTGCATCTGCCTCACATTTGCGGTTGTTCTATCGATCGAAGTCTTAGGTTAATGCCCCTAACGCGAAACTGGCGGCAAAATTTCAGCCTCTTTTACGATTGCCGCTTCTTTCAAAACAGGCTCTAAAACCGGATCGGGAATCGGCACTTCCTCTACTACCTGATGCTTTTCTAAAGTTAATCGAGACTGCGACCCACCAGATAATCTTTTTAGCAATTTCGGTGTTGGATCGTGCAGCAAATAAATAATTCGATCGCCCGCTTCCCAAATTTGGGCTGCAGACACTACTTGCAAGTATCCCTGTCTTTCCACTAGCAACGGCGCTAATTCCCCGCCTTGCACCAAAGCTTCCAAGTGAGCAATCTGAAACTTCAATCCCTCACTTCTTAACTCGGTTTCTCCCAATTTTACTTCGCTGTTGTTCAAATATTCATTCCAATCCTTCAGCGGCAAATCGGAGACAAAAGCTTGATTGATTTTATTCTGATTTGCGGGCATATTTGCCTGCGGATCTTTGGGAAACATTGCTAAAACCCTCGGCGGTGCAAATTCCTCGGCTGCTCGTTGAGCTAACACTAAGTTTACTTCACCGTTGTTAGTCATTGCCAAAAAAGTTCCCATCGAATCAAGTCCAGCTTCTTCTAAAATGCTGTGATCCAGAGCACTGCTTAAAAACACTCGCAAACCTGCTTTTTCTGCTTGTTCGCAAGCTTCCGGGTCAGTGTCGATAATGGCGACAGATTCTCCGCGTTCTTGAAACAAGCGAGCAATTAATCTGCTCAAAGGATTTGATCCCACAATCATGGCACCGGTAGCTGATTTTAAGGTGATGTCCAAAATTTTAGCGATCGGGCCTGCAGTCAATCCCTGTAAAAAAACTGTGATAATGATTGTGAGGAAAACTAAGGCTTTAATTGAATCGCCGCCGGTGACTCCTCGCTGGGTGAGCAAAATTGCAAATAAAGAGGCGATTGAAGCGGAAATAATTCCCCTCGGCGCTACCCAACAAGCAAATAATTTTTGCCTCCAGTTTAGCCCGCTGTTGATGGTGCAAAGCCAAATGTTAATCGGTCTCACTATCCACATTAAAGCTAAAACTGTAAACACACTCCCCCAACCGAGGGCGACCACACTTTCGAGGGATAAATCCGCCGCCAGCAGCACGAAAAGTACGGATATAGAGAGGACTGTGAGCTGACCTTTAAACCTCCTCAGCAGCCTTTCTTCCGGCACTGAAGCGGCTCTGAGCACTATGCCCGATAGTACGGCCGCCATCAGTCCCGATTCACTGGTGATTTGTTCTGAAATGGCGAATAATCCCCACAAACCGGCTAAAACTACTAAATTTTTGAGGTCTTCTGACAGGAATTTCGCTCGTTTGAGAATGAGGCCTAGCAGCCAACCTCCGGTAACTCCGATAACTGTGCCAATACCAAGCCGCACCATTAAATCTCTGAACAAAATCAGCAAGTCGGTATTGCCGTTTAAAACCACGTTCAGTACCAATACTGCCAGAATTGCCCCAACGGGATCGACTAAAACACCTTCGCCTTCTAGCAAGGCGGCGACTTTTTTGTCAACGGATACTTGTTTGAGCAAAGGGCCGATGACTGTCGGGCCTGTGACGACTACTAGAGAAGCATACAGAAAGGCGATCGACCAGGGAAATTCCCCCAGCCAGTGCGCTGCCATTCCGCCACCAATTAGCGTAATCAAAGTGCCGAAAGTAACTAAATTGCGGATGCTTCCAGAAACTTTGCCCAAGTCTCGCAATTCTAAATTCAAGCCGCCTTCAAACAGAATTAAGGCTACGCAAAGGGATACCATAACTTCCAAGCCGTTTCCCAACAGACTCGGATGCAGGATTCCCAAGCAATCCGGGCCTGCTAAAATGCCGAACAGCAGCAAAAATACGATCGCCGGAACTTTCAGATAAGCGGCCAGAACTTGAGCGCTGATGCCACAGGTGACGGTCATGACCATCAACAGGGTGATGTTAAAGGGGGTTTCCATAGATCTAATTATGACAGGCTGTCCTATCCGTTTTCAAAGTGCGATCGGGGGTTATGTGATTACAGGCGCTAGATTTTGCGCCGCTACAAACTCGGCACGACCCTAGATTTTTGCTAATAAGATTAAAAAACCTTAATATTCGCTATAACTTTATCAGATAATTCTCTTAGCGTCAAAGATGCCAGTAGCCCCTTCTGAAAGTAGATTCCCAAAGGCTGAAAGTTGAAGGCTTTTTGGCTCAATGGCTAAAATGAGGTCATAATTCGGCAAATATTTGATAATTGCTGAGAATTACTAATTCCCAATCTGTACCTCGCACAAATAAGATTGATTGGTATAGCAGTTCTAGAAAAAAATGAGGCATCCAGCCAGCCATCCCTCAATCCCTCAATCCCTCAATCCCCCAATCTAAAATCTAAAATCTAAAACTTGTACGCTCGCAACTTGTGAGTCAGCGTCTTGTCCTGAGCTTAGTTGAAGGTAGCCGAAGCAAGCCGAAGCATCTAAAATCGACTGACTTCTGACCTTCTTAAAAAAGGCTATAGTTAGGAATTGGGTACTCTGAAAAAATGGTTCGATCTCTGTTTTTTCAACGCTTGAAAGCTATATATCGGTTAAATCGGATAATTGGGACAGCAGGCTTGAGTTGCAAAAAAAAATGATTGATGGATGAACCGCAGATTTCAAGCCGATTAACACTGATGGACGCAGATATTTTTGTGTCGCAGCTAATCTAAAGTTTTGTCTTGGTCTGCGAAACCGCGATCGAGTTTACTGAAATCTATATAATCAAAAATTAGTGTTTTGAGCTAAAGCCTTTGTCCGCAATTGTTGAGTAAAGCATCCTAAAATAGAGGTAAAAACTTGACTTTGCAGTCAAATTAAGGCACTATTTGGACTAGGACTAGCTTGATAGCGCTCAGTCCCTAATTATTTTTTTTGCAGGGGAGATTGTGCAAGTGAACTTCGATCGCATAGAACCTGGCATTGGTCAAGAGTCTGTTTGGGATTACCCTCGTCCCCCTCGCCTTGAGGAATTGACCAAACACGTACAGATTATTTTTAATGAAGTGACGATCGCCGACACGCGACATCCTCAGCGGGTGTTGGAGACAAGTCACCCTCCAGTCTACTATATCTCCCCCGAGGATATCCAAATGCAATATTTGCACAAAACTTCACGGGGCTCATGGTGCGAGTGGAAGGGACAAGCAGGTTATTACACTGTGACGGTGGGAGAAAAGGAAGTAGTAAATGCTGCTTGGTTTTATCCCGAACCCAATCAGGTTTTTGCAGCTATTAAAGATTATGTGGCTTTTTATCCTAGCAAGATGGATGCCTGTTATGTGGACGGAGAATTAGTACAAGCTCAACCAGGAGATTTTTACGGCGGTTGGATTACTAAAGATATTGTCGGCCCGTTTAAGGGAGGAATGGGAACTTGGGGTTGGTGAGAGAATTAGTTTTGAGTTTGGGCCGCGCAGGGCATTGGGCGGAGCGAAGCGGAGGGATTGGGCCGCGCAGGGCATTGGCCCGCGCAGGGCATTGGGCCGCGCAGGGCTATCCTCACCACGCTTGAGAACCGCTATAGTGGTGCCAACAACCTAGTTTTTGCCAAAAAAAATGGTTGAAAGCCTTCTCATTGTCAGGCGAAAGAAACAATTAATTGGGTGCATCTGGTGTTTTGCATTTGTAGTGCGAGCGGGGACGCTCGCACTGTAAAAAAAATCCTTTTTGCGATGCAGGAGATGCTCCCAAATTAATTTCCCTCGCAGGAAATTTCAAAAGCGATCGACTATCGGGTAACTGTCCTTTCGTCAACCCGAAGACTTGGTTGGGCTGCGCTATTCTAAAAATTCGCTGGCTGAAGTCGCCCTCAACTGTCAACTCTTGAAAAGTATGGGGGTTAATATTCTCCAGTGAAAATTCACATTTAAATACGATCGATAATTTAAGTGTTATACAATTACATGAATACCAATTAATGAATCAATAGACTCCTGAGATAAGCGACCTTTTTTTATTGTAATTCACAATACAACCAGTTATAGTATATTAAGTTAATCTCGAAAAAATGTTGACAGTAGGTTTGTTGCTGCTGTATAGTTGATTTTGGATATGCGCTGTGTTTGCTAAATTTATCACGCCACCCCTAGAACCCGAAAAACTACCTAAAAATTTATCTTTAGAGTCTACTCTTAAAGATCTAGCTGTATTTAATGTTCAGGTTCAACATTCATGTATTGCCAAAGATGTATCTCGGTTGTTTCAGTCTCACCCGCTGCTTCCGGGAGTTATCTTGACCGTAAATGGCGAATTTTTAGGAATGATATCTCGCCGGCGATTTATGGAACGCATGAGTCGCCCTTACGGAGTAGATATATTTGCTTGCCGACCGATTGTGGCTTTGTATCAAATAGCTAAAACCGATATTTTGATTTTACCAGGAGTCGCCCTAATTGTCATGGCAGCTCAGCGAGCAGTGCAGCGACAGCCAGAACAGCTTTACGAACCGATTGTCGTGCAGTTAGAACCTCAAGTTTACCGACTTTTAGACGTGCATCAAGTGTTAATAGCTTTATCTCAAATCCACCAACAAGCTACTTGGTATATTAGCGAACTTTATTATAATTTATCTGTCACGCAATCGGAGTTAGAAGCAGCAAATTCTCAATTAACAGCAGCTAATTTGGAATTATATCGCCTGGCAAATTCAGATGGTTTAACTCAGGTTGCTAACCGACGATGTTTTAATGAATACTTAGAGAAAAAATGGCAAAGTTTGGGAGAAGAAGCAGCAGAATTATCTTTAATTTTATGCGATATTGACTTTTTTAAGACATACAACGATACTTACGGACATCAGGCGGGAGATGCTTGTTTGCAACAGGTAGCCAAAACTATTGTTGAGGCGGTAAAATTCTCAGCGGGGGAAGTTTTGCGGGAGACGCTGGTGGCCCGTTACGGAGGTGAAGAATTTGCGGTAATTTTGCCTAGAACTTCATCCGAAATGGCTGTCACGATTGCAGAGCAAATTCGAGTCAGGGTGAAAAAACTTGAAATTAAAAATATTAAATCGCCCAACTCTGGTTGTGTTACACTAAGTTTGGGAGTGTCGAGTACGGTGCCTCAACTGGAAATTTCCAAAAAAGATTTGATTGAAGCTGCCGATCGTTCGCTTTATGAAGCTAAAGACGGAGGGCGCGATCGGGCAATTTTAGGTAATATCAAATTAGATAAGTAGAAGAGGTTGAGTTCAGGAACTTTTGGCTTATGGAATTGCAGGAATGGCAAAACTTGAGCGACGAAAAAAAAAATCGCTACTCACAGGAATTAGCAGCACATCTGCCACAGTCAGTAATTTTTAAAGGTTTGCGATTTTACCCTGATGGTGGCAGCGAACTCTCTATTGCCATTTTCGAGTATGGAGGAGCTTTATTTTCTCTGATGCCAGGGGGTGAGGTTCAAATTGGATGCGAAGTCGGCAACTTTCGCCCGACAGACGAGCAAATTGAATCATTTCAAGATACTGCCGAGGTGTATGAGATCGATCGAGATATATACTCTTACGTCCAAAGCGTCACTACACCTCCTCGAAAGGTGACATTTTCGCCGATGCTTGTAGAAATTAAACCAACAAAAATCGGTCTTGAGGCAATTAGTTCGGAGTCACTTAAAATCCAGAATTTATTAAAAGAGTTTCCAGACAGGCAGAGGATGATATGTAACGATAGATACGGATTCGATCGTGCTGAGGATGGCTCGATTGAGGCTTGGCAAATTACGAGCAAAACGCATGAAGAACTCGCGACTGAATTGGCGACTGAAGGACTGCGCTTGCTAACTTTCGACGAATGGGAGTATGCTTGCGGTGCCGGAAGTACCACTCTATTTCGCTGGGGAGACTTAAATCCTAGCGATTGCTACCCAACTGACAAGGCAGCCGACTGGAAACTCCACTTGCAGCCCAACCTTTTCGGACTCCACATCGCTCAAAATCCTTACGATGGCGAGGTAATTAGCGACAAACATACAGTCCGAGGCGGAGACGGCGGATGCTCCATTTGCGGTGGACTTGGCTCTTTTTTTGGTTGGTTGCCGCTAGCAACTGCCTACTGGGAACCCGATGCACTTGAGTGGTTGGATGAAGACATTAGGGGAAACCTCATGCGCCGCATAATTCCATTACCCTAACGCTGATTCTGGCTTTTTCTTCCTATTCTTCCTTCGTGTCCTTCGCGTCTTCGCGGTTCAATCATACTAATTCTTCCTGCCCAAAAGTAGATATTTGCAACCGATCGTCCCAGTTTACAAAGTCTCGCACCAAGCACGCTCAGCCGTCCAGTGCCTGTCCGAAGATTCATAAATCCTCACACCTTCCAATCCTGCAGTTTCCATCATTGTCTGTATTTCAGCCAGAGTAAAAGCCGCGTGCAGCGAATCGCTGAATAACTGTTTTTGATGCGAGTTGCAATCTCCCGCATACATCTCAACTAAATTATCCCTGATTGCTTCATCTTCAGGCCTGAACAAATCCCGCAAAAATATTGCTCCATTTGGTTTTAAGACTCGCCGAACTTCGCGCAAAAACGGCAGCGGATCGGGCAAATGGTGGATAATGCTGTTAGAAATCACCATATCAAAATAACTGTCTGGATACGGCATAGCTTTAGCATCAACTAATTCTAGATTAATTTGCGATCGCACATTCGCCTCAGACACATTTTCCAGTCCTAATTTCAGCATATTTGCCGACATATCGATGCAAGTCAACTCCCAAGCAGGGCGGATTCGAGCAATGGCGATCGGGATTCTCGCCGTACCAGTCCCAGCATCTAAGATTTTCCCAGACATCGGCCCTAATTCGATCGCACTTTTAGCAAAAGCCGCATTCACCTCAGTAAAATCCATCGAGTCATACTCAACAGCTTCTTCCCAAGAATCCATAACCTCCGGCTCTAGAACGCGCTGCATAAAACCTGTCCTACTGTCTGACATTTCCACCAGATACGAACCGAGTTTCGCCTGCAAAATTTCGACCAACTGCGGTTCCATATACTCGTAATTATCGGCGATTTGCAGACAAATAACTTTTTTGCCTTTAAGACTTGCGGGAAACTTGCTAGCAAGTCGATCGCCGTGCTTCTTCTCCATCACAAATATCAAATCTGCCCAACCCAGCAAACCCTCAGTCACTCTAATTCTGGCACCTTTTTCCGTTCCAGCCGATCGCACACTCAAGCCGCTAACATTCTCGCATATCTTCTGTGCAGTCAAACTTCTCCACTTATTCCGGCTGCAAACAAACAATAATTTTGTTTGATCCATCGCACCAAAGTAAACTTTATCTGTATTTTACCCGCCTACATCAAGGTTAAAACTCGATTCGCTCTCAATTTTTGAAATTATCTGTTCGATTGGTGTGTTTATCCGCTGATATCTGCGGTTGACTTATCAATCCCAGATTTATGCAAATTTGCCCCCGCGCCCTGGCACTGCACAAAAGCTGCTATTTGTCAAATCAGCCCCAAATCTCGTTACAATTCTTATCTATCGATTATGCGTTTTTTGCATAAATTCTTTAAGTAATTGCATGAATAGAGTAGAGTGATTTGACGATTTTAAAAGGTTTCAGCCAAAAAACGTAAAAGCAGTCACAAAAACTGTCAGATTATGAAAATCGTACCACAAAGCTCAAACAAAGTAAATACGTCAAATTATTGAGAATGAAGTCAATAAGTTGAGCGGTCTTTAGATTTGCTTAAGATTTGAGGGGGCAAATTAGATACAACATTTAAAACTAAATAGACTTTTCGATTGTCTTTGGTTATGAAACGGGTGGAAGTTGTCGCGAAGCTCGATCGACCTTGAAAAATAGTAAGTACGATCGCACAATAAAACCAACCAGTGAAAAAATAATGCAACTCGCTTGCAAGCTGCAAACCAATACAAAATTAGCCATTGCCAGCTCAAATCTCAAATGGTATCGCCCCAAGCTAGAACTCTGCTAAAATTGAGTTAAACGAAGTCGTTATGAGTTTGAATAAATAACTGTGACCAACGAAACTGTAGAAAACCTAGTAATTATCGGCTCAGGCCCAGCAGGCTACACCGCAGCCATCTACGCCGGGAGAGCCAACCTCAAACCCGTAGTCTTTGAAGGCTACCAAACCGGAGGCATTCCCGGCGGTCAACTGATGACCACCACAGAAGTCGAAAACTTCCCCGGCTTTCCCGAAGGCATCACCGGGCCGCAACTGATGGATCGGATGAAAGCTCAAGCAGTGCGCTGGGGTGCTCAATTATACACCGAAGATGTAATTTCTGTTGATTTAACGAATCGTCCATTTACAGTGCGATCGGAAGACCGAGAAATCAAAACCCACACCATAGTAATCGCTACAGGCGCAACAGCAAAAAGGTTGGGTCTGCCTAGCGAACACGTATTTTGGAGCCACGGCATTTCTGCCTGTGCGATTTGTGACGGCGCTACCCCAATTTTTAAAGGAGTTGATTTAGCAGTCATCGGCGCGGGCGATACCGCAGCGGAAGAATCTATTTATTTGACAAAATACGGCTCTCACGTACATATGCTGGTGCGGCGCGATCGGATGCGCGCCAGCAAAGCCATGCAAGACCGAGTGCTGAGCAATCCCAAAATCACCGTGCACTGGAACACCGAAGCTGTAGATGTTTTGGGAGTGCCCGGAAGCAAAATGGATGGGTTGAGAATTAGAAATGTCGAGACTGGCGCTGAAACAGATTTGCAGGTGAAGGGATTGTTTTACGCGATCGGTCACACTCCCAACACTCAACTGTTCCAAGGTCAGCTAGAACTCGACGAAATAGGTTACATCGCCACCAAACACGGCACAGTAGAAACTAGCGTCGAGGGAGTTTACGCCGTGGGCGACGTGCAAGACCACGAGTTTCGCCAAGCCATTACTGCAGCAGGTAGCGGCTGCATGGGGGCGATGCTAGCAGAGCGTTGGCTCTCGGTCAATGCTTTAACCCAGGAATTCCATCAAACCGAGGAATCCGAGCAGCCAGCCTCTGCGCCGGAAGCTCAAAAAGTACGCAAAACCAGTGAGAACTTTGATATCACAGACACGCGCCACGAAGGAGGTTATGCTTTGCGGAAGTTGTTCCACGATAGCGATCGACTAATTGTGGTCAAATACTCCGCTCCGACTTGTGGCCCTTGTCACAGTCTCAAGCCGATTTTGAGCAAAGTAGTAGATGAGTTCGAGGGCAAAATTCACTATGTGGAAATCGACATTGAAGAAGATCCAGAAATTGCTGAAAATGCTGGCGTGACTGGTACGCCGACGATTCAGTATTTCAAAGACAAAGAATTGGTAGTCGAACTCAAAGGAGTTAAGCCGAAAAGTCAGTACCGCGAGCTAATTGCCAGTAATTTGTAGGACTTACTCGCGGGTTTCCAGAAACCGGGTTTTTCACGAAAATACCTGTTGTAGCTCGATAACCCACAAAAAAACCCGGTTTCTTGAGTCACAGCGGGTAGTTAGTATTCGGCGACTAAGGGAGAGAATTTTTGACTGTTGCGGATTTTTTCGCCTAGGTGCTACTAAAATCGAAAAGTCTCATATTTGTCGATCGCAATTATGGCAACCGCGCCCGACACTTAGAAAATTCTTAATTGCTAAAACCCTTTCATCCCTCTTCCTGATGACGTTGTACGGAAAGCTCAGAGGCGACAGCAAAACATGACTAATGACTGATGACTGATGACTGATGACTGATGACTGATGACTAATGACTAATGACTAATGACTAATGACTAATG
>NZ_JAUBTN010000059.1:0-34562 GCF_036705055.1 Microcoleus sp. CZ3-B2
TAATGACTAATGACTAATGACTAATGACTAATGACTAATGACTAATGACTAATGACTAATGACTAATGACTTCTTCCCTCTTCCCTCGCAATTACCAAGGCGAACCGATCATGGTAAAAGCAGCCCAATAATAGGGATGCGACAAATTACGATCGCCCCTGGCGGCCAACTCCGCCGGCAAAGGCAGAGCTTGATTGTTGCCCGATCGCACCAAATAACCATCCTGCAGGCGCACTTCTCCCCGCAGCATCGCCAACTGCGCTTGACGCAAAGCCTCAGCCTTAATCGGCGCGGTACGCAACTGCTGGTAAAACTCAGTCATCAGCCCCAAAGTACCCGCATCGCTGACATACCACAAACTCGCCAGAGCCGATTTTACCCCAGCGTGCACCGCCAACCCCGCAAACCCCAACTCAGCCTCTTCGTCACCCACCGCCGTAGTACACGCACTCAAAACCAACAACTCCACCTGCGGGTTGGATAACTTCAACTGATTCAACTGATTCAACCGCAACTTAGTATCCCAAAACTGAATGTAAGAATTTTCAGCCCCCCCTGGCTGAAAATCACCGTGAGTCGCTAAATGAATAATTTTGTATTGCGGTTGATTGCGCTTTTCCTTCAAATTTGCCAGAGTAAAAGCTTCATTCAGAAAAGACGAACCAGGCCAAATCTTGCCCACAATTGTCGATATTTCCAACGGCACAGCCGGCAGAGGATTTTGATCGTATTTGGTCGGAAATTTCGACGCACCCATCGCCAACACTTCCGAACCCCTAACATCGGCATAGCGAGTATCAGTCAAACTCAAACTGGGAATCAGCCCCAAACTGTACTTTTCTACCAAAAACTGTTTGCCATCAAAAAGAGCAGCCAAAGGCAAAGTTCGCAAACCGGCATCCATCGAAAACACCAAGGTGTCAATTTTGTTAGCCTCCAATTCCGGTTGCAGCGGTGCAATTAACCACTGATAAAGTTCCTGGGCTGGTGCCTTATAATCAGCAGTATTCAATCTCCGAGGAGTTCTCACAGCATTAGTGAATTCTTTGGCAACTTGCAACACAGTCTCGCGGCTTACAGACACGGTTTTAAAAACACTTTTGCCGTCGGGCAAAAATAACATAAGTTCTAAATATCCCTGTTGCGCCCACACATAAACAATCGCCGGCTTAACCCCTGTCAAGCGATCGACACTGCTGAGAGTATCTCGGATACTTTGCGGCGTGACTGACTTTTGAGCGATATTGCCACCAAAATAACGCTCAAATTCCTGGCCCTGAATTCTATCCCTTTGCTGCACAGCCTCGCTCGGACTTATTGCGATCGCACTCGATCGAGAAATCTCAGGAACCCTCACATTTCCGATACTTTCTGTATTTCCACCACTCGCGGGCTTCTGTGCTGTCGCCGCGCTGCCGTTTGTTGTCGCCGCAGGCGCGGCCCCATCGGCATTTAACACCCGCGACGACAGCAGTACAGGGGAGGATGAGGAGGGGGAGTCGGTTTCGTTCGGCAGCACCTCAACAGACCCAGCAGCAGGTTCTGGCGAGACATTTGCGGTACCGCTCTTGGGCCCAGACGCGGAGGGGGGCTGAACGACAATTTGTTGAGAAGTGCCTGTAGTTTTCAGTTCCACAGTGGTAGTTTCAGCAGGAGGAGGCACGATCGCCAGCGGTGTCGCAGTTGACGATTCCCCAGTCGTCGGCTTCGAGTTTCCCGCCGCCACAGTCGTCGCCTTGCAGTTTCCTGACCGGCAAGCGCTTTGCAGCAACGTCAGCGAACCCGATCGCACCTGCCCGTCTGTAGAAATGCTAACGCTCGATGGGCGATCGGCAGTCGTTCCAGTTCCCGCCGCCCGAAACACTCCTCCCGCATCGATTGCAACATCGCCGCCGGTATTGCCGCGAGCTTTGATCGAAGCAACTTCAACATCTTTGAGCCCGTTAATCTCGATCGAGCCGGCACTTCCCGACTCCGAACTCGAATTGACAGCCCCCGTCACGATCTGGCCGGGCGCGGCGATCGAGATATTGCCGCCGTTTTTGGCACCGAAAGCATTGACATTGCCCGCTGCTATCCCACCGGCGCTGCGGATGTTGATATCGCCCCCCGCCCCGTTCGCCGATCGAGATGAAACAACACCAGCAGTTAAGCTACCCTGACTGCTAGTGATGTTAATCCCCCCATTCGAGGTAACGTCTCCGACAGCGACAGTACCTGCGATCAGAGAAATTGTGGCGTTATCAGTACCGGCGATCGCACCCGTTCCCGCGATCGCGCCCTGGCCAAAAGGCGATCGGATCGTCGTCGAGTCTTGAAATGTCACCGCCGGGACTGGTGTAGAATTTGTTGAATTTGGTGCTGTTGTGGGCGGAACAATAGTTATCATGCCGCTACCGTCAGCACGGCCGATCGCTACGGAAGTAAACCCGTTCCGCAGCGAGTTCAATTTTGCAGCAGTCAAGTCCAAAGCCTCAGTCTCAGCAGCACCGGCAATAGTAATATTTTGAGCCGGATCGGACGGTTGCAGCACCAAATTGCCGTTGCTGGCGATCGAATTCTTACCGCCCGTCAAATCAATTTCATTACCTGTCAGAGTAATATTTCCCCCTGTTTGCGAACCGCCAGCTTCGATCGCCCCTGCTGTCACTCCCGCACCACCAGTCAGCGTCACGTTACCCCCGCGATCGCCCTTAGTGTCGATCGAGCCTGCAGTCACCCTACCCTCTGCCGTAACGCTCACATCACCAGCCGACGTGCGCGGCAGCTTGGAAGAATTGACAGAAGTGCTGATGCTGGGCGGAATTCCCGTGTGTAGCTGACCAGTTGTCACATTCCCCGTCGTACTGGCGATGCGAATTTCTTGATTTTTGGTAGTGATATTTCCGATGCGAATATTGCCGTCTGCTTTCAGAGTAATTGAGGCATCGTCAGCCCCAGTCAAAGAACTTGTAGTAGCAATTGTTCCCAAACCCGCCGGCGATTGAATAATTAGCGGGTCATAAAATGTGAAATCGTTAGCAATCAAAATCGCACCGGTACCGTTGCTGCGACCGATCGTAATTCCAGCAAACCCGTTTTCCAAACTTCCGAGTTCCTTTGCTGTCAGATTCAAATAAATATTAGTACCGACATCTCCAGAACCGCCGATCGCAATATTTTGACCGGAGCTCCAAGGCTGCATTACCAAAAAGCCAGTGCCGCCGATCGAATTATTGCCACCAGTCAAATTAATTTCATTACCAGTCAAAGTAATGTTTCCAGAACCCCCTGCGATCGAGCTCACTCCCAGAAGGTTCCTAGCCGTCAAAGTTATATTTGCCGCAGATTTAGAGCCGCTAGCATCAATTTTTTGGACTGTGACGTTTTGGCCTTCCAGCAAAATATTTCCGCTAGTACCGCTGCTAGAATTAGATGCCGAAATATTGTTAGCAACCGTTGTTCCCGGACTTATTAAACTAATATTTCCGCCGTTGCTCGACAAATTGCCCGCCGTAATTTGACTTCCCTCCAGGGCGATCGCGCCGCCAGCCGTGCTAATTGTATCTCTAGGATTCATCGAAAAAGCACCCGCACCGCTGCGATCGGCATCTGCCCTGAATGTCACCGAACCAGTAGTGGCCGCAAAGCTCAACTGACCGTCCGCCAAATCAGCAATTTTAATATCGTTGAGCGCTTCCAGAACCACATTTGCCGTCCCCGACAGACTTTCCAAAGCTCTAGTAGAAATTGTCAGCGAAGCATCGGAATTGTTTTGCCCTTCCGGTGGAGTTCCTGCCAAAATATTATTGTTAGCAATAATTTCCGCATCACCCGCCGCTGCTTCGGAATCTGTAATTAAAATATTCTCCGGGTCAAGCAGCAAAGTCCCCAAACCGTTTGTGCCGGAAGTATCGACATTACCGTTAAAAATCAATCTTTGCTTGCCCGAAACTTCCACAAACCCGCCAATACCTGCGCTGCCGCCAGTTGCAGAAACGCCCGTCGCGCTGATGCTGCCCAAAAATGCTGCCGTGTTGTCCGCCCAGACAAAAACTCTGCCGCCGTTACCGGAGTCTGTGGCGTTGGCGGCGATCGAACTTTTGCCATCCACATAAGTCATCGTCGCATTCGGCACAGTTCCCTCGCCCCGGTAATCTCCGCCGATCCGCACCGTTCCGCCGCCGTCGGCCCCCGAAGCATCAATCTTCGCTCCTAATAGCCCTACCTTGTCGCCCAACACGTTGATACTGCCTCCCGCGCCCCCCCTGGCAGACACGTCCGCAGCACCCGATATCAGCGCAGTTCCTGCCATTGCAGGCACTGTTTGGCCTGCAGTCAGTACGACTTCACCGCGATCGTTCACAGTTACACCCGTAGCCTCAGCAACGCCTTGCCCCGAAAGCAGTCGAGGCAAACTCAGGGGAGAAAAAGGCAGAGTTGTCGAACCCGACACTCCCGCACCCGGAGTAAATTCTAAACTCAGCAAAAGTCCGTTTTGACTCAACCGCACCCGATTTTCGCCAGGGACGGCCGCCACAGTAATTTGACCGCCGGGGGCTGAAAGTTTCCCTGTACTGATGACAGTACCGCCCAGCAAAGTCAAATTTTGCCTGCTTCCCACAGCCAAATCGCCGGCATTGACAATACTCCCCGACTGCGCGCCAAAAGCAAAAGTATTCGGCTCTCCGACGAGGGCCGCGTAGTCGTTCGCCCCGGTGCCGTTGAACCAGCCGCTGTCAAAACCGATACCGCTAGCGGTGGTAGCAAAAAAAGACCCGGACACGTCGAGTCGGGCATTGGTTCCGAAAATAATCCCTGCGGGGTTCATCAGGTACAAGTTAGAATTGCCGCCGCTAACTTGAATTAAACCGTTAATTAACGAAGCGTCGCCGCCGACAACGCGGCCGAGGATATTTTTAATGGTGGGATTGGAGATAAAATTGGCTGTTTCGCCAGAATTCAAACCGAATCGAGTAAAACTGTGGAACAGATTTGCTCCGTCTCGCGAGGCTGTGCCACCTGTAATGTCGTAGCGAGCGCCCGGTTTTGGGGCGATGGCGGTGCCTGCGCCCTCTGGTGCTGGAACGATCGATTGTGCTGCGGCAATTTGAGATTGGGGATAAATTGCCACAATTACCCATCCGCTGCTGTTTTCTTTGAGGAAAACCAGGTTGGGCAAAAAATCTAATATCAAAAATCCAGCAAGGGGAATTGCTGCCAGAATCGATCGCACAGCACGTTGAGCATTCATAGGTTTGCCTCGATCTAGACTTAAATTTGAGTTAAAAATGGAGATTTTAGCTAAAAAAGAGTCGATCGCACCCCAATGCTGACACTTCCTAACGCTAGCTCTCGATCGCAAATTTCCAATTTTCAGTCTAATTTTGATTGTGTCACCAACATAGCAAACACATAGACCAAGTGTCGAAACACACAGTTTTGTTTAAACAAAGAGAAAATTATGAGCGATCCAGTTGTCCGCGCGATCGGTTTGACAGGGGGCATCGCCACCGGAAAAACCGCTATATCTAATTATCTGGCAGATGCCTGTGGATTTCCGATTTTAGATGCCGATATTTATGCCCGCGAAGCCGTGCAACCCGGTTCGCCAATACTTGACTCTATTGTAGAACGATACGGCGCTAGTATTTTGTTTTCCGACGGCAATTTAAATCGCCCAGAGTTAGGAAATATTATTTTTTGTAACGCAGCCGAACGGCAGTGGTTGGAACAACAGATTCACCCTTATGTACGCCGCCGATTGGTGGAAGCAACTCAAAACTGCATTGCTTCACATAATCCGGTATCACCAAATACATTGACAGTAGTTTTGGCAGTGCCGCTGTTGTTTGAAGCTAACATGACAGATTTGTGTACCGAAATTTGGGTGGTGTACTGTTCGCCCGAAGTGCAGTTAGAGCGGTTAATGCAGCGAGATGGCTTGAATTGCGATCGGGCGAATGCCCGGATTAAGGCTCAGATGCCGCTAGCTCAAAAGTGCCAACAAGCCGATGTTGTTTTGGATAACTCCTCAACCCTCGACTCGCTATTTTTACAGTTGACACTCCTGGGCCTCAAGACGTGAGGATTCTTAGTTCTGCGATGGGACTTAAATCAAGAACATTACTGCACCCGATCCAGAGATCCAATCTCCCTAAGCGTTTACTGCATCTAGTACAGAGGTTCCGACGTGCCCCGTCGTACCTATCCCGCGATTCAGGATATTAATTGCGGCATTACGAGCCCTATCCATCTCGCATCCACACTGACAAGCATGGGTTCGAGTGGATAGAGATTTTTTAACGACTTCCCCGCAATTACTGCATTCTTGACTGGTGTAAGCAGGATTTACCGCAATAGTTATCCGACCAAACACTTTTCCAAAATATTCTAAGAACACTCTGAACTGATACCAAGAAGCATCGCTTATTGATTTTGCTAGGCAGTGATTTTTAACCAGGTTAGACACTCTCAAATCTTCGTAAACTACTACATCGTTTGATGTGATGGGAGCACCTTGCAAGCTTAATTGCATGGTATGAGCGCTGTCTACTTATTTTGAGATGTCGCTTACCTAAAATCACTCTAGCTTTGTGGCGATTTGACCCACCCTTGACTTTCCGACTTACAAGACGCCCAGCACGTTTTATTCGTGCTTCACATCTACGCAGAAATCTAGGGTTGGGAACCATGAAGCCATTTGAATCAGTGTAAAACTCTTTCAAACCGACATCTAGTCCAATCGTTTTGCCTGTCATGGGAGCGGTTTCTACTCGTTCTACAGAGATGCAAAACTGGACGTAATATCCATCTGATCGTTTTACCAACCGCACCCGCTTAATTTTGTCTGGTTGATAGAAATTTAAGTCGCGAGTACCTTTTAACTTCAGTCTGCCAATTCCACACTTATCGGTAAAGATGATTGATTTCCTATCTTCCGAGAGCTTCCAAGAATTAGTTTTGTACTCAACAGAACGACAATTTTTCTGGAATTTAGGAAACCCAACTCTTTTACCTTTAATGCCTTTTTTAACACGATCGAAGAATCGAGAAATACTGGCCCATGCTCTTTCTGCACTAGCCTGCCTGGCCATCGCACCTAACTTATTTGCAAATTCAAATTATTTTGCCCAAATCGCACAATACTTAGAACGATCGAACCAAGATTTAGCGCCACCATCCATCCACAGTCGGATCGATTTGTTGCGAATGAATTGACAAATTCTAATCGCTTCATCGACTGCCTGGAATTGATCTGGTTTTGCGTAAGCCTTGAATTCGAGAACGAGCATCTTAATTTTCTCCTGTTCCTACGATAACACGTTTATCATAGGAATGCCTAACTTCCTCTAAAAATATGGAGAAAGTCCCCCTAGAAGGGGGAGGCTCTAACCCCAATTTTCTGGTAGACAAACAACTGAGTCGATTTGAGATTAGAGATTGCTCGTTACTTTCGCTCTGCCTGGTAATGCAGATGCTTTGGCTCTGCCTCCTTTGAGGAAAGCAACTTACAGGAGAGAAGACTGTAGGAGCTGTTTAACTTATTAAGTTTTCGATCCTGAGTCGATTTGAGATTAGAGATTTGAGAGTTGAGATTTAGGAATCTGCTACAAAATAAATTTATCTGCGTTTATCTGTGTTTATCTGCCTGATATCTGCGGTTTCGCGATCGATCGCAAATTTATGCAATCAGCTTTAAGCTGTTGTGTAAATAAACATTGTATATTTTGATGACAATCAAAAATTGTCAAATCCTCTCCCCCTCTCCCCTGATCCCCATCGGACCCTCAATCGCCATACACAATATATATGAGCAACAGCTTACCGATGATCAATCGTGACCCATTGTTGCCGAAAAATGCTTTATCAATAAATTATGAATTTAATCGGAATATTAATAAAAAATTACAACTTACGGTGTTTGTTTGCTTGCTTGTTTTAAGAGGATTTCAAAAAAAAACACAGGTTGAATAATTTTGCGATCGAGCAATTGGGCGAAAACTCGAACTTACGAGCGCATCAGCGAGTTGAATGAGGGGCTTTACCCCCTTTTGAGGAAAACTCAAAAAAATCGCAGGTGCTGTCAATTACTAACTGATGATTTCGTCGCAATTCCAAATTTTACCCTGATATCAGAGTAGAGGCTGCGTATCAAGAAGTGGAAAATACAAACACCCAATTTTATGATGCGCGTTTACTCTTCCATTCTCATGTCAAGCCTGTTACTGAGCGCCACTGCAGTTAAGGCTCAAAGCTTAGAAGCTCGATCGAGCTTTTTCTCTCAAGACAACTCTGCTTCGGAAATTATCACCCATCAAGCGAACACTCACAACTTTCGCGCCGATACCGATAAAGATACCTTGCCCGAGCGAGGCAGCGGCAGATAAACCGTCAAAAAAAGGATGTATTTGCCCAAAAGAAAATCGGACGGCAGGTAACAACAATCAAGGTAAAGCGCGAGTAGGAATCTTCGGCTTTACCTTGATTTTTTATTTTGATGCTTTACTCTGGGGCAGCTTCGCCGCCCACAACCACGTCGCGAATCCGCAAACTCGGGCCGCCGCAGCCCACGGGTAAACCGCTTTGTCCTCCTTTACCGCAGCCGCCGGATTCATCCCAGTAAAAATCGTCGCCGATCGCCTCAATATCGGCTAAAGTGCTGAAAACATTACCCGAAAGAGTCACATCCCGCACCGGATTGTCGAGTTTTCCGGATCGGATCATCCAAGCTTCCCCAGCACTGAAAGTAAACATTTCGCCGTTAGTCATCCCGCCCTGCCAATTGCGTGCATAAACTCCTTCTTCGATCCCAGAAAATAAGTCCGGCACCGGCGTATCGCCTCTTTCGATCCAAGTATTAGTCATGCGGACGATCGGCGGATAATGATAATTTAAACAGCGAGCATTACCGGTAGGCGTTTCTCCCAACTTACCCGCTGTTTCCCGCGAGTGCAGCCGCCCGACTAATGCGCCGTCTTTAATTAACTGAGTAGTAGTCGCCGGAGTGCCTTCATCGTCGTAGTAATAGCTGCCTCGGTGTCCCTCCGGCGCAGCACCGTCGAAAATTTGCAAGTTTTTCGGGCCGAACTGGCGGCCGAGGGTCATCACTTCCAAAATATCGGGGTTTTCGTAGGCCATGTCGGCTTCGGAAAGGTGTCCGAAGGCTTCGTGGACGAACAATCCGGTCAAAATTGGGTCGATGACGACGGTGTAGGTGTTGCCTTGGACGGGGGGTAAGGCTAGGGAATCTACGGCGCGCTGGGCGGCGCTGCGAACTTGGGTTTCAAGTTCCATTAAATCTTCGTAAGCTTTGCGGGAACCGGTGGTTTCCCGGCCGGTTTGTACGGTTTCCCCGCTGCGGGCTGTGGCGGCAAAGCGCATTTCCATGTCTGCCCAACCTTGTTCGAGCATGGTGCCTTCGGAGGTGGCGAGGATGATGCGCTGGGTGCTGTCGCCGTAGCGCACGGAGATGGTGGCGATGCGGGGGTCTATGCTGCGTAAAATGGCTGCGTAGCGATCGCACAATTGTTTTTTGTCAATTAAGGGCACCAGGCGGGGGTCTGTTCCTGTCAGCGGCAGGAAGCAAATGTCCTGTACGGGCGTTACTGGCGCGAGAATTGTTTCTTCTTCGCCGATCAGTTTGGCCGCGGCGATGGCTTCTTCGATTCTTTCGGCGAGGGTGGAAAGTCGGTTAAAACTGGCAAAGCCCCAGCCGCCTTTGTGACAAGCTCGGACTTGACCTCCTATGGAGATTCCTTCGCTGAGGGTTTCAATTTTTTCGCCCCGCAGCAGGATGTCGGTTCCTTCGGCTTCTTCGAGTCGAATTGCTAGATAATCTACTTGGGTGCGGTAGCGTGCCATTAAGTCTGACAGCAGATTTTTGGAGTCGGCGATCGAGGTGGGCATAAGGAAAGCAGGGTGTTTGACTGCATCCATTTTGCACTTTTGTTAGGGCGATCGTCCAAAATATCGCCGGAAGCGCGGAGATTGCGACTTATTGGTACGGTTCTGCCAATATCGTTAGTTGACAAATATAGATATCCTGTGGGTTAGGGGCAAGACGCAAGAAATTAGGCTGGTTGTTTCCGTCCTACTGCTGCTTAAATTCTCGCTCCTAAACATTCCTATAAATAAATACTTCATTCTTCACGTCTGTGAAGGTGGGCTTATAACTACTGTGAATACTTACTTTCTACCAACAATCAGCGAAATTTTAGCCTCCGAAGGCTCTGAAAATGACCTCAGTCCCTCTCCGAGGTCGATCGCCCAAAACGGCCGCCCGAAGTGTCCTGGGAGTCGTGCGGCTGCTAGACAGAAGGCTGAGCGGGAATGGTACGGGGCGATCGCAACTTTGAATCAAATGCTCGATCGGCAAAAACACTGTCTCTCCCCAAATCCCAATTCTTGTCAGGGATTGGTTTTGTCCGGGCCGTCTTCGGTTTTGACAGAGCCCGCTGTCGTTTCCGGTTTTGCTAATTGGATTTTTACCAGTATTCCCGACAACGATGCAGGTTTGTGGTCTTTTCGTGCTAGACAAACTTTAGCTTTGCTACCGGCGGCCCAGCAGCAAAGATCTGTACCGGAGGCGGCCCCGGCTTTAGCTTTGGCGATCGGCGATCCTTTAGCAAACGAGCAGTTTTGTTTGGTTTTAACTGCTACTTTTAGTCTGGTGATGGTTTTGGGTGAAAATTCGGCGGGAATTCCGGCTTTTCTATTTTCTTTCGACCCGCAAATCGCCGCCAAAGCTTGGGAAGTTTTGCGGCGCAGGGTGACTGAAAGCGATTGTTTGCTTGCCAATTCTGACGGCGGTATCAATTTGCCAGTCAGCCAATTAACTCATAATTCTACGAAATTAGACGCGCAATTCCAGCAGTTTTTGCCTGTAGTTCCAAACTATCAAACAGTCGCGCAGTTCACCCGCTTGCTTCTGCATAATTTGCCCCTTGGCAAAGACGAAGTAGCGAGGGGAAAAAACGAAAGAGTTGATGATAGCTTGAAAGGGCGGGAAAATATCAATTGCAAGTCTCATCTGTCTCATGCTACCAAAGAAGTGGAATTGCTACAGGCGATCGCCCACGAAGTCCGCACTCCTTTGGCCACCATTCGCACCCTGACTCGGCTGCTGCTGAAACGTCCCAAACTCGAACCGGTGGTGGTGAAGCGTTTGGAAATGATTGATGCTGAGTGCACCGCTCAGATCGATCGCTTCGGTTTAATTTTCCGCGCCGTGGAATTGGAAATGTCGCAAGCTAAAAATTCTGGGATGCAGCTAACAGCAATGTCCCTCGGTGAAGTGCTGCAAAATAGCATTCCCCGCTGGCAAAAACAAGCAATTCAGCGCAACCACACTTTAGAAATTATTGTGCCCCAAAAATTGCCGGCCGTAGTCAGCGATCCGACAATGTTGGATCAGGTTTTAACTAATTTGATTGAGAATTTTACTCGAACTTTGCCCTCGGGGAGTCGCATTCAGGTAGAAGTGACTTTGGCGGGCGATCAGTTAAAATTGCAGTTAGAATCGGAGCACCTACCTGAAGGTAATGGCGCATCGACTTTTGCAGCTTCAGCGAATACTCCTTTGCGATCGATCGGGCCTTTGTTAATGGTGCAGCCGGAGACTGGAAGTTTGAGTTTAAATTTGAGCGTCACTAAGAATTTATTTCGAGCAGCGGGCGGGAAATTAGTAATACGCCAGCGGCCGCAAAAAGGCGATGTAATGACCGTATTTTTGCCGCTGCAATAGTGCTTAGTCATTAGTCATTAGTCATTAGTTTTAATCAATGAAAATCTCAATGACAAACTCCGTTCCTTCTCCCAGTGCAGAAATACAACAGTCAATGAGTTTGAGTTGTTTAGTCTCAGGATTAATCAGATATAATCTAGTGCCAATCAGATTCTATCGTCCTATCAATACTTAAAAATACAACAAATTTCACAGCCCACGAACAGCTAACAGTTAACTGTTAACAGTTAACTGTTAACTGTTAACCGAATTCATTTAACCGAATTCATTCTGGCTTTTAAGGCATCTCGCGCTTGTTCTCGATCGTCAAAATGGACTTTTTCGGTGCCCAAAATCTGATAATCTTCGTGTCCTTTTCCGGCAATTAGCACGCCATCTCCGGGTTTAGCGTCCATAATAGCAGTGCGAATTGCTGCCGCGCGATCGCCCATGACGACGGGCTTTACGGTGGCGGGGATACCTGCGAGAACATCTTCCAAAATGCGATCGGGATTTTCGGTACGCGGATTGTCGGAAGTAACAACGGCGACATCGGCCAATTCTGCCGCGATTTTACCCATGATCGGGCGTTTCGTGCGATCGCGATCGCCACCGCAACCAAACACGCAAATCATCCGCCCCGGAATAAACGGTCGCGAAGCCTTCAACAAGTTCTCCAAACTGTCAGGAGTGTGCGCGTAATCGACAATCACGCTAATATCTTGGTCGGGACTAATTTGTACCCGTTCCATCCGTCCCGGAACTCCCGAAAACTGAGATAATTTCTCCACAATTGCGGACAAATCTAAACCCAATTCTAAAACAGCGCCGACAGCAGCCAACATATTTGATAAATTGAACTGACCGACTAAAGGCAAAACAAAAGGAGTTTCGCCCTTGGGAGTGTGCAGCATTCCCTTAACTCCGTCGGGCTGATACTGTAAATCTGAAGCATACAAATCAGCCGTTTTGTCGGTTGTGCTGTAACTCCAAACTTTCTCCGATTTTAAACTTTCAACAATCCGCCGTCCGTAGGCATCGTCAATATTAATTACAGCGCGATTCTTGAGATAATCGGAACCGAACAACAGAGACTTTGCCTCAAAATAATCTTCCATATCGCGGTGATAATCGAGATGGTCTTGAGTCAAGTTTGTAAACACAGCAACTTCAAAAGTGCAGCCCAAAACCCGCTGCTGCGCTAAAGCGTGGGAACTGACTTCCATCACCCCGTATTTGCATCCAGCGGCGGCAGCTTCTGCTAGTTGTTTTTGCAGGTCAACCGCAAAAGGTGTGGTGTAAAGTGCAGTTTGTTGGAAACCGGGCCAGCGAGTGTAAAGCGTGCCGAAAATCGCGGTAGACAACTGCATTTGATTGAGCAAAAACTCGATTAAATGAGTTGTGGTAGTTTTGCCGTTGGTACCCGTAACGCCGACAAGTTTTAATTTGTTAGCTGGATTCCCGTAAAATGCGGTGGCTATTTGACCGCAAACTTGAGACATATCGGCTGCTGCGATGACACAAGTACCCCCGTCTTGGGAGGGTGTTTTCTCGGCTGCTGGGGTGGAAATTATGGCAGCAATTGCACCGCTGGCGATCGCGCTTTGCCAAAAATCTCCCCCATCTACGCGAGTTCCCGGCATTCCCAAAAACAAATCTCCCGCCGCACAAGCGTGGGAATTAGTCGATAAACCCTTGACTTCTGCATCAAGGGCCAGATGTTGGGTGTCAAAGGAAATGCCGGGAAGTGCTGCTAATAATTCTCTCAATTTCATCTGAAAAACTCCTCACTTGGATGTCTTGAATATGACTGGTGCAATTGTTTGAGCGGCTGTCTGCAGGCTGTGCTGTGCGCGTTACCGGCAGCAGAGAGATGGTTTGGGGTGCGGGGCGGGCATCGCGAGACCAGGATTAAACCCTGAGTTTTTGCATAAATCCTATTATTATTGTGACGCATCGATTTGCCAATATTTCTGTAACAGTTGCTCCAATTGGGTGACTGTGCAGCGGGGAGAAGGACGGGGTAACAGTTGTTCGGAGGAAAATGCAGGTTCGACAGCAGAATTTATTGGCTGGGGGTGGACTTTAAACAAAACTGGAACTTCGTACTGATAAGCTGCAAACCAATCGTCGCGTTGGGTAATATCTCGGACTTCGAGTTGAAATTTGAGGTTTTCAATCTGTTCGAGTTTTTCTTGCAACCCTTCGCATAAATGGCATCCGGGTTTGCTGTACAAAATCAATCGCATCATTAGAGTAAGATTAAACTCGATCTTAAATTGTCGAAGGTGCGATCGCAAGTTGGCGAACCCAAGGCGAGCAAGACACAACTCGCGACTTTATTGTTCGCAATGTGCGATCAAGTTATCTTAGCATTGGCGGCGAACAGATTACCGCCATTGACAATCAAAACACCACTACAAGCCTATCGTTTTCTTTCTTCTCTTTCTCTGTGCCCTCTGCGCCTCTGCGGTTAAAAAATAAATCTAGTTCACAAATCAAAGAGTTAAATTTATTCACACCTCCTAATTATCAACTTAACCTTGACTAATAAATCAAGCTTTAGTATAGTATATGAAGTAGCCCTACAAAAAGGAGGCCGTATGGACTGCACCGAATACGCCGAAGCAAAACGCAAAGCAGCTAAAAAAATTAGCGCCGATATCCGAGAACGTTGGAACAATCGCATCGTCACGCGGGAATTGCACTTGATGGGTGAAGCGGGGGCGGTGCAGTATTTGGCTGATTACGGGCGCGGCATCGGTACGGCAAAAGTTATTGGTTTTGCACTGTGTGCGGAGTCGGAAGGATACCCGGAAATGGCGGTGGGATTTTGGAAAAGAGCGTTTGAGTTGGAAACTGGAGAAAAGCCGACTAACAACACTCAAAGCAAGTCTACCACCAATGCTCCTCCTGCGGCAAAATCAAAAGCTGCTGCCAAAATAGAGACTGCAAACAATCCGATTGTTCCCGAATTGCCGGCGCATTTGCAGCCGGGAAAGATTGTGACGATGCAGCCGGTTGATGCGCCGGTGGAACGTTCTTATTACATCGAAAATCCCGATTATTGGGGACAGCCAAAACGGGACGGCAATCGAGTAGTTGTCATCGCGACGCTAGATAAAGTGTACTATCAATCGCGATCGACTAACCTGCGACAACAAGCATCAATTGCGATCGATCGCGCATTAACAGACACAGCCGCTCAAATTGGCACTTTTGTTTTAGACGGCGAACTGTATTACACAAGCTGTACCGGCAGCGAACACCGCACGGGCGCACAAGCTGCTACAATTAATATTGAAATGGGTTTCCCGACGACCCAACCAACCGCCGTTTATGCGATTTTCAAATGTTTGTTTTCCTACGGCAAAGACTTGACTGGGTTGGCAGAATCGGAACGAATTGCCGCCGGAGTTGCAGTTGGTGAATTGCTGGTAAGTTTATCTTCAGAATTTGAAATTGTACCGACTTATCGCACCGCCTCTGAAAAACTTTTGCTAGCCCAGCAGCAGGAATCGGAAAACAGAGAAGGCGAAGTTTGGATTTTGCACAACTGCTGTTATGTCGGCGGGAAAGATGTTAAAAAGTTTCCGATGGTGCGGACTAAATACTGTCAGGAATACGAGTTGTTGATTGTCGGGTTGACACCGACTAAAGTTGCGGGGCGGCCCTTTAGTGCGATCGAAGTCGCGCAAGAAATTGGGGGCAAATTACTGCGGGTAGGAACAGTGGGAACGGGCTTTAGCAGCGGGGAAATGCAGGAAATTGCCCGACTATACGAGGCTAACCCTCGCGGAGTTAAAATTAAAGTGCGATCGCAGGGATTGACGGAAAGCGGCAAATTGTGGCACGCGCGATTTCTAGAAATTTGTTAAAATAGGACGGCGGTTGAAACCGCCTCTATATAAACGATGTCTGCCTCCGCAGACTGAAGAAAATAAGACGCATCAATGTTTTTCAGCAAAAACAATTTCTACATCCCGATCAATCAATCTGAAATCCAAATTGAATGTTTTCGACTCAATGCTGAGGGAACTTTGCCCAATCGGATTTATAGACAAGGAGATGAGTTATATCGTTGACCGTTGCATCGTCAGGTGATTTAACCTGACTAGAACACAGAGAAAACAGAGAGAAATGAATAATTCCGATGCTAACGGAATTGATATTAGAGTTGACAAGTATAGATTTTCGCTGCCCGATCGCCCAAATTTATCAAAAAGTCCCCGGCATGATATTATGATGTATGAAACAACTTTTTCAGCCACGCAATCCTCTGGTTCGTACCTTCGCCCAAAGCTTAAAACGCTACTGTCCCGACGCGCAAAATTTGCTAAATTCTGGTGCAATTGAAACGGAAATAGACTTATTTAAAAAACTTTACCAACAATCGCTTCCCGAAACTTTTTATGATTTTTATCGCTGGTATAACGGTTCGGCTTATGAGAGTTCAGAAAATAAGTGGCTGTTGCCTTTTGAACACGGCAGGAGTATTTTATCTTTGGCATCTATTGTGAAGGAGAAAAAATTTTGGGACACCCAGAGTCAAGTTAATTTTCAAGAATGGCAGCCCGGAGAATATTGGAACAAAGCATGGATTCCGTTTATGAAAGTAGATGATTTGTGGCTGCGGGTTGTGGATACAAAGGGTTGTTTTGACGGTACTCCCGGACAAATTATTAGTTTTGAGTGCAAAAACGAACCTTTGAGAAGCATTGAATGCGATTCCTTTGATAAGTGGCTGGAAACTGTTATTGCAAAAATTGAGTTAGAATGTTTGTTTAAAGAGTTTCACGAAATCGGGTTGGAGGAAGAAAAGGCAATTTTTGCGATCGATAAACGCATCAATCCCAATCGACACAGCGTCGAATTAGCACCTATAAAAACATAAAATACTTGGCAAAGTGAGGACTTCACTCCTCACTACGAACCTCAATTACAACTTACAAAGAAAACAATGATTAAAATCTTACACCTTTCAGACATCCACATGGGAAGTGGCTTTTCTCACGGCCGCGTTAATCCAGAAACCGGCTTAAATACGCGGCTGGAAGACTTCGCAGCTACCTTGAGTAAATGTATGGACAGGGCAATTTCTGAACCCGTAGATTTAGTTATATTCGGCGGCGATGCTTTCCCGGATTCAACGCCGCCACCGTTTGTAAAAGAGGCTTTTGCGCGGCAATTCAGCCGCTTAGTTGACGCGCAAATTCCGACGGTTTTGCTAGTAGGAAATCACGACCAACATTCCCAGGGACAGGGCGGCGCGAGTTTGGGGATTTACCGGACTTTGGGAATACCTAAGTTTATTGTAGGCGATCGCCTGGAAACTCACCTCATACAGACCCGCAATGGCGCAGTACAGGTGGTTACACTGCCTTGGTTGACGCGATCGACCTTAATGACACGTTCAGAGACTGAAAGCCTTTCTGTGGGCGATGTTAACCAATTATTAACCGAAAAACTGACGATCGCCCTAGAAGGAGAAATTCGCCGTCTCAACCCCGAAATCCCCACCGTACTATTAGCGCACTTAATGGCAGATAAAGCCAGTCTGGGCGCGGAACGTTTTTTAGCAGTTGGTAAAGGTTTTAACATACCCGTTTCCATGCTAACACGCCCTTGTTTCGACTACGTAGCCCTCGGTCACGTTCACAAACACCAAAATTTGAATTTATCCAACAATCCGCCCGTAATTTATCCGGGAAGCATCGAACGAGTTGATTTTAGCGAAGAGAAAGAAGACAAAGGTTTTGTGTTAATTAATTTGGAACGAGGGAAAGCTGAGTGGGAATTTTGCGCGTTACCCGTGCGAGTGTTTCTGACGATTAAGGTAAAGGTGTCTGAATCGGAAAACCCGCAAGCTGACTTGGTTAAAGCCATTGGGAAGAAGCAAATCCAAGATGCTGTGGTGAGATTAGTTTACCAATTGCGATCGGAACAATTAGACTTAATAGATAACCCAGAATTGCACGCACTTTTAAGCGAAGCCCACAGCTACACAATTCAACCGGAATTAGTCAGTCAGCTAGCGAGGCCGCGGTTGCCAGAATTGAATGCTAATAATAGTATAGAACCTTTAGAAGCTTTGAAAACTTATTTAGCAAGTCGGGAAGATTTGAAAGATTTTTCTGAGAGTATGTTAGAGGCCGCGCAGGATTTGTTGGGCGGAAAAGAGGAAGTTTTGGAGGAAGTTTTGGTCGAATTTTAGGTAATATTCGGTAGGTAAATTCTCCTTACCACACAATCTCAGAAACCGGGTTTCTTCCTATATTTTTATTACTAAACCCAAATGATTCGCAGAAACCCGGTTTCTCCCTACCACTCATTTAGTTAACTTCAACCATCCCAAAAACCTCACCCGCCATCAACCGAGTCCCGTTGGCAAAATCCACCCCAGACTGCACCTTTTTCCCTGCCAACTGTACCTCTCGCAATAATAGCAAACCATCGCCAGTTTGAACGATCGCCCCCAAGCCCTTCACAACCCTGACAACCTCGCCATTTGCGCCCGACAACTGATCCAAAAGCGGCCATTCGCGTTCCAAAATCCTCAACTCCGGCGGTAATTGCAGCCAATATTCCGGCCCTAGTGGCACAGTAGCAATCACCTTCAAAGAATTACCGCGAAAAGTCGTAGTACAATCCGGGAAAAAGCCCCTAACTTGATTATGAAGGGCGATCGCACTTTGCGACCAATCCAGCACAAAATCCGCCGCTTTAATCATCGGCGCATAAGTCGCCTCAGCATCATCTTGAACAACAGCATCAACCTTCCCATCCCTCAATTTTATCAAAGTTTCCACCAACAAATCCGCCCCAACATCCGCCAACCTATCCCCCAAAGAATCAGCATTATCCAACAGCGAAATCCCAGCAAAACTCTTCAAAAATATCGCCCCCGTATCCATCCCAGCATCCATCAGCATAGTAGTAATCCCAGTCTCCTTTTCCCCATCAAAAAGACAGCGCTGAATCGGTGCCGCCCCGCGATACTTCGGCAAAATTGAACCGTGAACATTAACACAAGCCAAACTAGGAATATCGAGAATTTCTTGAGAAAGAATCTGGCCGTAAGCCACCACCACAAAAACATCAGCCTCCGCTTCCCGCAACATAGCAATAGTTTCCGCATCCTTCTTAATTCGGCGCGGCTGGAAAACTGGGAGACTGTGATTTAAAGCCACATCTTTAATAGGTGAAGGCATCAACTTATTGCCTCTTCCCCGGCGCTTGTCCGGCTGAGTCACCACACCCACCACCTCAAATTCTGGATGACTCAGCAAACTGGATAAAGTAGGAACAGCAAAATCGGGAGTACCAAAAAAAACAATTTTCATAGATTTTTAGTTAAGTACATAGGTTTTTTGAATGATTAGCAATTCATTCATAGTATCATTTTAAGCGGCCGTGGTTGTGACAGCAAGATTTTTATCTGTGGACTAAATCTAAAATCTAAAATCGACTGACAGATTCTTTTTCATAGGTAGCAATTGGCTGATTTGTAATAATTGAGTAGAGAACATCTGGGTCTAAATCTGCTCCATTTTCCCAGTAAACAGTTCCCAAATCTGGATTAATTTTGACTTGCACAAAGTAACTCAGGTCTTCTAAAGGGGAAAAAATTCCCGTGAATTCAATCAGTTGACTGATATCAACAACTCCCTCTATATCGTCTTCAAACTTGAGGTGTAGTTGATAGAATTCTAACGGTTTAACCGAGATAATATCTTTAAGCATTTGCATACTTGTCTTTTGAAACCTAATCGCGCCATCTCTTGACAGCCAGAAACTTATACCAAGAAAAGAAACTCAATTCAACAATATTCGTAGGGTTTGTCGCCATCCATACTATCCCAAACAAACGAAAAATCTAGCGAGCGACGCACCAGTCACAATATTTGAGTCAACAAACTCAACTAAGAATGTTGTAGCAAGGATTTTTTAAATTAGTATTAGTAAACATCATCGTGAGATCCAAGAGTCAGTAGAAAAATCTCTTCTTCATCTAGTTCAGAATTTTGAACAAATTTAAACACAATTCGATTTCTGTAGTCAATGGAACAAGACCATCGATCCGATAAATCTCCTTTGAGTTTATGAGTCTGCAAAGTAGGAGCAAATGGATCTTCCGAAAGTTGTTGCAATGTTTGCTCAATTTGAGAGCGCAATTGCGGGTTTTGGCGGACTAAACGCTTGAGAGTACGAGTAAAGGCTGAACTCCAGACTAAGGTTTTCACTCGTTCAACTCCGCCATCAAGTCGGCAACTGTACCACGACGTACATTGCCTTGTGCATAATCTTGCTCTGACTCTGCAACTTCTTGTAACAGTTCATCTCGACGCTGTTGTTTAAGTCGGTTTTGAATGATATCGATCAGGATAGTTTGCTCTTCTGGTGAAAGAGATTCTACGGTTTCTATTGCTTGTTGAAAAAGAGAGATTTTTTCAGCGGGAGTCATTGTTCGGCTGAGGTTGTAATCAGTCTATTTTAGCCTAAATTTGGTAAGCGCGATCCCTTTAATTAAATTACCTTAATTAAATCGTAGGTTTTTTGAATAATGGGAAATTATTCCATAGAGCAATGTTAGCACAGAGAGCGTGATTTTCTGCAAATAAATCGAGTCGCCAGAGGCGATGACCCAAGTGTAAAGAGAAGAAGTGTAGATCGTAAAAGGGTAAAAGTGTCAAGGGCTAAGGAGTCCACACAGCCGCAGAAACAACCCGAAAACCCCAGTCCCACTGCGAGTGGCCCGCAGAGTTGTAGCTGCGGTAGGTAGCACGGCAATTGACAGCATTGAGGTTCCACGAACCTCCACGCAGCACTCGGTCATCATTTCGGCCGGTTTCCCAGGAACTACCATCAGAAGGTGCACCGTTATAATTATCATGCCAAGGATCGGCGCACCATTCCCAAATATTCCCGTGCATATCGTACAAACCAAAGGCATTCGGCCCAAAACTCCCTACGGGCGTTGTTTCTTGGCGATAAAATCCTTTCGGCGCAGCACCGTAGGGATTATTGCCGTCACAATTAACTAAATCTGGAGTAATAGTTTCCCCAAAGTGAAAAGCCGTAGTTGTGCCAGCCCGACAAGCATATTCCCACTCGGCCTCATTCGGCAAACGATAGATTTTTCCTGTTTTCTCAGACAACTTCTGACAAAAACTTACCGCATCATCCCACGATACATTTTCCACAGGCCGTTTCCCACCTTTAAAATAAGAAGGGTTATTTCCCATCACCGCTTGCCATTGTTCTTGAGTAATGGGATATTTCCCTAAATAGAATGGTTGGGCAAAAGTAACTTTATGTTGGGGACGTTCATCATCATCACCTTCTCCCGACGGTGCACCCATCATAAAACTACCCGCTCGGATATGCACCATTTCCAGCTTGATTCCATTCCCTAAATCTTCTTCTTTTTGATAAGCTTTCCCCGACTGCTTATTCGTTGGTTTCCCATGCTTATCCACCGTGATGATTTCAAAGATAAATTCTTTACCTTTACTCGCTTCTGCCTCCCGGCGCAAAGGTTCCGCTGCGGCTGCTGGAATACCGCACCCAGAAACTGTTGCATAGGAAGAGTTGACTGTCCAAACTTGTTGATGATGTGCATCTAGGCCTGATGTTTGATGCCAGTCATGGTTTGGGTGACTTTCTGCCCGTGCAGCTTGAGATAAATCTGGTACAATGTCTGGTTGGTTAGTCTGGATAAAATTAGGCTGTTGAGAATAGTCCGGTAAATGATTTGGTGTTAATTTTAGATCTGAATGTTGCACAGTCTGCAGCGTGTCGGTGTCTAAAGATTGCAGAAAATCATTGAGTTGAGATTGCGGGTTATTCTGTCCGGGATCTAGCAGGGCATTATTCATGGTGAGTCACCAAAATAATAACTATGTACCGATTGTAGTGGAAAAATCAATAATTATCAGGAATTACTCAAAATTTGATTGCACCAGAAAGAATTAGTTTAAAGCCTCTTCCTGTTAGGTAAAAATCAAAAGAAAACTATTGATTGCGATCGTCTTCTGCTTTCTAGTTAGAAGTCGCCCTCATCAGTCAACTGTCAACGATCGACTGTTGAACTACCTCTCACCATCCGCGTCCATCCGCGTCCACCTGCGGTTAAAAACAAATTTTTCTCCCTGAAGGCAACTAAAAAATGATTTTATCATTATTCAAAACAATTAAAATTCAATTCAAACTAATTTTCTGTCTTTTGCTCACCTTAAATTTACTAATATTAAGCGGCTGCCAAAACACTTCAAAAAACAGCGACACAATCGAACTAACACTGTGGCACGGCATCAATCCCCCGCCTAATCGCGACGTATTTCAAACCCTCACGGACAAATTCAACCAAACACATCCTCACATCCAAATAAAACCAATTTACATCGGACAGCCAGACCAACAAATGCCAAAAATCCTCACAGCAATAGTAGGAAATGCACCGCCGGATTTGCTGTGGAATGTGCCCACAATTGGCGGAAAATTAGCCGAACTAAACGCAATTCAACCCTTAGAAGCATGGCTGGACAAATCGCCCCGAAAAGCCGAAATCTATCCGGCATTGTTCGAGTCAATGGAACTCGACGGACATATTTGGTCGGTTCCCCTAGCGACAAACAACGCTGCGATATTTTACCGTCCCAGTTTATTTAAAGCAGCAGGAATCGAACAAGTGCCGCAGAATTGGGGGCAATTAAAGCAAGTAGCCCGATCGCTCACCAAGGACACCAACGGAGACGGCCGCCCAGACCAACACGGCATAGTGCTCTCCCTAGGCAAAGGAGAATGGACAGTATTTACTTGGCTGCCATTCATGTTCAGCGCCGGCGGCGAACTCTTGGCCGCCTCACCTCAAACTCCCGTACCGCAAATCGACAATCCCGGTGCTCTGGCGGCCTTAGAATTGTGGAGCGACTTATTAACAGAAGGTTCAGCAATACTGTCAGCACCCGAACGCGGTTACGAACTCGACAAGTTCATCGCCGGCAAAGTTGCGATGCAAATCACCGGGCCCTGGACGATAACACAATTGCAGCAAAGCGCGATCGACTACGCAGTGATGCCCGTACCCGCCCTCAAACGCCCCGCAGCAGTTGTTGGGGGTGAAAACCTATTTTTAATGAAAACCTCCCCAGAACGCGAGAAAGCCGCCCTAGAATTCTTAGAATACGCGATCGGCGAAGAATTCCAAACAGCCTGGGCCTTGGGAACAGGTTACTTGCCAATTAACTTAAAATCGAGACAGAGCAAAGCTTATCAAAGCTTTGTGGAAAAAAACCCTGTTTTGCGAGTATTTTTAGAACAAATGAACTCGGCCCGATCGCGCCCCATCATCTCAGGTTACTCCCGCCTGTCAGAAAATGCAGGCCGCGCCATAGAAGCAACCCTTCTGGGCCAAAACCCCCAAGACGCTCTCAAAGAAGCTCAAGAGCGTTTGACACTAACCTTAGATATTACCAAGTAAAATACAGATTGATAATGGGAAAAAAGTAATTGGTCAAACAACTGGCGATCGCTCCACTTAGTTGAGAATCCCTATGATTAATAGATGAGCAACAACACTCAATCGCTTTCCTCCATTGAAATCATCTGCGTAGATCTGCCTAGCTCTGCCCAACATCTGCAATTGACCGAATAAAAAATATCTGCAAAAAGTCTAGTCTGTGCGTTTATATTGGCAAAAAAGGATATTTCCAACACCTCTTGATGTTAATTACACCGCACAGAAAAAACCACACCCTCAACGGCTCCACAAAAAGTTATATTAAAAGGTTATCTCCTTACCTACCACCCATAACCTACCATCACTTAATAGAAACATTTTTGCTACCCAGTACCAATCCCGTGCCGCCTACTGAGACCCGAACAACCGTCCACCTTTTCCCCAAACGACAATGCAGAAAAAGTTCCTTAACGCAATCAAAGGACATTCCTGGCGGTACTTCCTCACAGTAGGCGCGATCGCCTCGATCTACTATGTGACATCGCAATTGGCAGTTTCCACCCTCACCCTGAGTACAGAAATCTACCCCATGTGGCCGGCCGCAGGAATTGCCCAAGTCGCCCTGCTGCTGTTTGGGCCCAAAATGTGGCCGGGAATTGCGATCGGAGGCTTCCTGTTCAGCATGAGCATACCGTCGGCCAACATCGCCGTCGCCTCGATCTCTGCCTGCGCCAGAACCCTGCAAGCGTGGACAGGAACCTATCTGCTGCAGGGCATGAACTTTAACGCCAGACTCGATCGGCTCAAAGACATTTTAGGAATAGTCGGACTCTCAGCCTTCACATCTACCCTAATCAACTCCACCATCGGCAGCATCGTCGTCTGCTTGACCGGCTTATCTAGCTGGAGCAATTTTGGCACGATGTGGGGGACTTGGTGGGTAGGAGACGCAATGGGAATTTTGCTCATCGCCCCGCTGCTGCTGACATGGCACAAATTGCCCAAAGTCCCCATCAATCGCAAACAGATGATAGAACGAGGGATTTGGCTGCTGCTGCTAGTAGCCGTCGGCTGGCTCGTCTTCTGCTCCCGCACCCGCGCCGCCTACGCGCGCTATCCCCTCGAATACCTACCATTTCCCCTAGTAGTTTGGGCAGCCTTTCGATTCGGCCAGCGCTACACGGCCATTTCCAACTTCCTCCTCTGCGGCTTCGCTATCTGGGGCATAGCCCGAGGCAGCGGCCCCTTTCTCAAACACTCCAGCAGCATCCCCCAAGCACTCCTCTCCCTGCAAGCCTTCATCGCCGTCATCGCCGTCACAGGCTTAGTTTTAGCAGCCACCGTCTCCGAACGCCGCCAAGCAGAAATCTCCCTCCGCGCCAGCGAAGCCAGCCTCGCCAACGCCCAGCGCATAGCCCAGCTAGGCAACTGGGACTTACACCGCAACACCCAGCAATTGCGGTGGTCAGAGGAAATGTACCGCATCCTGGGAAAGGTGCCGGGAACTCTGGAACCCAGCCTCGAAGCCTTCTTGGCCTACGTGCACCCCGAAGATAGAGAATTAGTCAAAAGCTCGATCGAAGCGGCGTTATTTCAACAACAGTCCTACAGCATCGACTACAGGATCGTACTCCCCGACGGCAGCCAACGCACAGTCTGCGAACAAGCCGCCGTCAACTCCCTGTACATCACCAGCACCGTCCAAGACATCACAGACAGAAAGCGCGCCGAAGCAGCCCTGCGTTCTTCAGAAGAAAGATTTTCCAAAGCCTTTCACGCCTCCCCAGTCGGCATCAGCATCTGCACCGTCACAGACGGATGCTTCCTCGATGCCAACGAAAGCTTTTTGAGATCCTTGGGCTGGGAACAGCAGGAACTTATCGGCCGCACCGTCAGCGACATAGGAATGTTGGTCAATTCAGAAGACAACGATCGCATCACGAAGATTTTACAAGCACAAAAGTCGATCGGCAACCAAGAAATCAAAATTCGCACCAAAGCCGGGGAAGTGCGCGACTGGCTGCTGTCAGCGGAACTCATCGACCTCGGCAGCACTCAGTGCGTTTTAATCATGACCAGCGACATCACCGAACGCTTGCGTTCCGAAGAATTCCGCCGGGGAAAAGAAGCCGCCGAAGCCGCAAATCGATCGAAAAGCATCTTTCTCGCCAACATGAGCCACGAATTGCGTACACCCCTCAACGCTATCATCGGCTACAGCGAGCTCCTGCAAGAAGATGCCCGAGAGATTCCTGTAGACGAAGAGTTCATCGACGACCTCCAGAAAATTAACACCGCCGGCCAGCACTTGCTAGGGCTGATCAAAGATATTCTCGACTTCTCTAAAATTGAAGCAGGCCGCACCGACTTACACCTCGAAACCTTCAGCATTTTAAATCTAGTTAAGGAAGCGATCGCCACGATCGCCCCGATGGCAGACAAAAATAGTAATATCTTAGAAATACAATGCCCTGAAGATATTGGCTCCATGCAGAGCGACTTAACAAAACTGCGGCAATCCCTGCTCAACCTGCTCAGCAACGCCTCAAAATTTACTTGCTCCGGCACCATTACTTTCGCCGTTATCCGCTCCCCCGAAACCCCCGCCGAAGCTGCCAAGAGACGCAAAAAACTGGCAGCCTATAGAGGAGACAAAACTGAAAATAGCTCGTCTCTATTGTCTTCCTCTCAAGATTGGATCGTTTTTACAGTCAAAGATACCGGCATTGGCATGAATTCCGAACAGTTAGCCAAAATCTTCGATCCTTTCACCCAAGCCGATTCTTCAACTACTAAGAGGTACGGCGGCACTGGTTTAGGTTTGACGATTACTCAGAAATTCTGCGAAATGATGGGCGGAGACATTAGTGCCTTCAGCGAGTTAGAGAAAGGTTCTACTTTTATAATTCGGCTGCCAGCTATTATAAACGAAACTTCGTTATTCCTCGAAAATTCTGATAAATAGAGTCTTTTGCCAAGATGATTTTTTTCTGCAATTTATCGATTATTTCGTTTCCCGCTAAAAAACAGTCTAAAAATTTGATATAACTGCTATAGACTTTCGATCTTTCCTATGAGGTACTATTTGGCATAGGGCATAGGGTATAGGCCTCCGTGGGCATAGGCCTCCGTGGGCATAGGGCATAGGGCATAGGGCATGGGGCATACCTCACTTTTTTGATAATCGCTATAGCGCGTCGCGTGAGAACCCCGGTCAATAAGCCGGGGATGAAACGCAGTTACAGCCTTAAGGCTGCCAGTATTTTATATTATTTGTTTCTTTGTTCTTCTATATATTTGCTGACGGTTTCAGTGGACAGGTTCCCGACACTGCCAACAAAATAACTAGGAGTCCACAAAGTAGGCAATTTCAGCAATTCGGGAAACTCTTTCCTCAAATAACTGGATGCCCTACCCTTAACTCTTTGCATGATGAAACTGGCGGAGTCTGTTGGCTTAATGTTAAGCAATCAATGGACACGATCCGGCACGATCTCTAAAGCAATAACTTTCCACCTGTTTTCGGTGACTACCTCAAAAATAATTTCTTGCAGCCGTTCTGCAATTTTGCCGACCAGAACGGCTTTACGGCGTTTTGGGATAAAAACAAAGTGAATATTGATCGGCGAGACAGCGTTGCTCTCGTGCCAATACTCTAAATCTTTTTTTGACAAACTCGCCCTAAGACTATTGACTCCTTTAACAATGGGTGTATGATCCACATATTACATCAACAAAAAGAATTTTGTGTTTGGATGTCAACAAGTCTTGATTAAGCCTGACAAAAAGTTAAAAGCAGTTCTAGAATATATTTGCCAAGAGTCAAACAAACTACACAACTGTGCTGTTTACTACGTTCGTCAAATATACTTTAAGTGTCATATTTTTGTCCGCCCGTTTGACATAATCAACGAGTTAAAACGCAATCCTCATTACGGAGCTTTATGCGCTCAAGCGGCTCAACAGACTTGTGGTGCTGTCGGTGAGTCGGTAAAATCTTTCAAAGGATTGATGAAATTGTTTCGCGAAGGAAAGCTTGAATCTAGACCGAAATTCCCAAATTACCGTACTCCTGGCGGGCTTCACTTAATTGCCTACCCGAAACAGGCGCTTGGCAAAAAGTTGATTGATGGTCGAATTTCTATCCCTCTTGGACAAAAAGTCAAGGCTTGGTTCGGATTGAAGAACTTTCAAATTCAAATGCCTTCTAATCTGGATTATACCGACATCCGAGAAGTGAGAATTCTTCCTAGAAATGGCTGTTTTTATGCCGAATTTGTCTACAAGTTGGTCAGCATTCAAGTCAATACTGACGATCAAAAAGTTTTAGGTATCGATCGCGGTATTGATAATTGGCTAACCTGTATCAGCAATGCAAACACAAGTTTTATTGTTGACGGAAAACATTTGAAGTCTTTAAATCAGTGGTACAACAAGCGAGTAGCTGCGTTGATGGATGGAAAGCCTAACGGATTTTGGTCGCATCAGTTGGCACGTTTAACCGAAAAACGCAATCGTCAAATGCGTGATGCGGTAAATAAGGCGGCTAAAATAGTTATTAATCACTGCCTAGAAAACCAAATTGGTACTGTTGTTTTTGGTTGGAACAAGGGTCAGAAAAATAGCGTAAATATGGGATTAAAAACTAATCAAAAATTCGTACAAATTCCTACTGGTAGATTGAAAACTAGAATCTCTCAGCTCTGCGAAAAATATGGAATTAGATTCATCGAAACAGAGGAAAGCTACACATCAAAAGCTTCATTTGTTGACAGTGATTTCCTGCCTGCAATCGGTGCAAAACCCGATGGGTGGAAAGAGTCTGGTAGACGAATTAAGCGTGGACTGTATCGAACTAATTTACAAAATTGGTACATTAATGCAGACTATAACGCAGCGGGCAACATCATACGAAAAGTAGCAACAATGCTAGGTCTTGACCTTAGTGGAGTTGGTAGAGGTGCCTTGACAGCGCCCTTAAGAATTGCCGTTTGGTAGTTTTTTAAGAATCCCCGTCGCTTTAGCGCGGGGAGTGTCAATAATTAAAAAGATATACTATAAAAAATTGCTACAAAGCGCCAGAAATTATGCATCCCCACCTCCAGCGCCAACTCGAACAACTCGGTTTAGCCGGCGAGTCCCCTCCCAACGCACAGCAGTGGCAGCTATTTTTAGAACAGCTAAGTTGTAGCTATGACGAAACTCAGAGTCAGCAAGAACAGGTGGCTTTGCAGGATGCGTCCCCCTCGCCCCAGTCCCCCCCAGATTCTCCAACAGCTTCAGAATTCGATCGGCTGCGATCGACTTTCAACAGTTTGGGCGCGGGATTGTGTATCCTCGATCGAAACGGGTTTTTCCTCTCCTGGAATCCCGAAGCCGAACGCTTGCTGGGGTGGCGGGAGTCAGAACTTAGGCGTGTTTCCCTGCTGTCTCGCATCAACAGCAACCAAAACAAAGGCCAAAAATCCCAAGTTTTGACGGCCGGGAAACAGTCAGCAAGCAAAAGCGAACATGAACCGATCGCACCTACACTATCTTTACAACAGGCGATCGCCCAACGTCAACCTTGTAGTAATTGGGACGACGAATTTCTGTGCAGCGACGGCAAAAAATTACCAGTTTCCTATTTTTTCAATCCCGGAATGGACGGGAGCGAAATATCAGTATTGGTGTTTTTTGACATGACAGAACACAGGCGATCGCTCTCGATGCTGCAAGCAGTTATAGAATCTACAGATGCCGGAATTATCGCCGTTGACAGCAACGGCAATATATGCAATTTTAATCATAAAATTATTGAAATGTGGGGCTTGTCTCAAGCAGCAGAAAAGTTGAGCCAGTCGGCGCTAGGCAAGGTCAAAAGCTCTGTCGCAACATGGTTTACCTTCGCAGCACGCCAATTAAAAAAATCCCCAAATATTCTTCAAAACCTAATAGAACTGTCGGCAAATCCCGAGGCTCAAATCAGCCAATTATTAGAACTTAAAGACGGAAAAATCCTCGAATTAAATTCGCTACCCTCAAAAGTCGGAGCAAACACAGCCGGCAGAGTCTGGAGCTTTCGAGACGTTACCGATCGCCAAAAAGTAGAACGCTCTTTGCAGCATCGAGTAGAATTAAATCAGTTGATTGCCAGTTTGTCAATCAATTTCATCAGCCAGCCAAGCTCGGAAACTGGTAAATTTATCGATCGCACTTTGGAAACAATCGCCACCTTCACCGGATTTGACCGCAGTTACATCTACCTGTTATCAGCAGACAAAACCAGCGCCAAAAAAACCTACGAATGGTGTAGCGACGGCATTTTGGAAAGAGAAGAAGACAGCAGCCACAAACAAATAGACATCGCCAGAATTCCTTGGATTGCCGAAAAGCTCGATCGCGCCGAAGACCTCCACATCACAGAAATCGATGGACTCCCTCCCCCCGTACAAACTGAAATTGCCTATTTTCAAGGCAAGAAGTTACCAGAAGTCCTGACCGAGTTCCCATCCCAAACCACGGAAAAAGTAGCAACTTCCTCAACAAATGCGATCGCACATTCCCCAGAAACACAATTAAATATACCTCAAAACAATCTGCAATCGCTGATAATTATTCCCCTAACTTGTAGTGAAAACCTAATAGGATTTCTCGGATTCGAGAGCTTCCAACTCGCAACAGGTCGATCCACCGAAATATTAACTCCTCTAAAAATGGTAGGGGAAATGCTCGCCAATGCCCTCGAACGCCAGCGGGCAGAACTAGCCTTGCAGCAAGAGAAATCAAGCTACCGCAGCATCTTTGAAAACGCAGTCGAAGGCATATTTCAAACCACCCCACAGGGGCGATTCCTCAAGGCAAACCCCGCACTAGCCGAGATTTACGGCTACGAAACAGTTGAGCAAATGTTAGCCGAACTCGCAAACCTCAACCGCCACATTTACCTAAACCCCAACCAGCACGCCGAATTTCTGGCGCAATTGAACTCCGGCCGCCAAGTCTCAAAATTTGAATCGCAAATATACCGCCGAGACGGCACCACAATCTGGATTTCGGAAAACGCCCGCAGCATCTGCGACGAAAGCGGCCGGGTTTTGTACTACGAAGGCACAGTCGAAGACATTACCGATCGCAAACAGGCAGAATCCGCCATGCAGTCGGCCCTAGAAGCAGCAGAATCGGCCAACCGGGCAAAAAGCACATTTCTCGCTAACATGAGCCACGAACTGCGAACGCCCCTCAATGCCATCATCGGCTACAGCGAAATGCTCAAAGAAGAAGCCGAAGAATTGGGCGCCGGCGAATCCGTCTCTGATCTCGAAAAAATCCGCAGCGCCGGCAAACACCTGCTTTCCCTGATCGACGACATCCTAGATATATCTAAAATAGAAGCAGGTCGAATGGATCTCTACTTAGAAACCTTCGACATCCATACCTTAATTGAAAGCGCTGTCGCCACGGCCAAGCCGCTAATCGAGAAAAATGGCAACATCCTAGAAGTGTACTGTCGGGACAATCTCCACACGATGCACGCCGACATGACCAAAGTCCGGCAGGTGCTGCTGAACCTGCTGAGCAACGCTGCCAAGTTTACTAAAAATGGGAAAATTGCGATCGCAGTCGAAAGCATTAAAAATGAACAATTAAGAATGCAAAATCAAGAGGAATCTTCCCAAATTTTAATTGCCAACTCTGAATTTATCAGTTTCCGCGTCACCGACACCGGCATCGGCATGACAACAGACCAATTGCAGCGAGTTTTCCAACCTTTCACCCAAGCAGATGCCTCAACTACCCGCAAGTATGGCGGCACGGGTTTGGGACTAGCTATCAGCCAGCGCTTCTGTCAGATGATGGGCGGCAGCATTGAGGCCTGCAGCACCTTGGGCGCAGGCACGACTTTCACCGTACTTTTGCCCAGCGCCATCCAACAGCCGTCCGTTCCCAGCCCAACCCGCGACAGCACGAGAACGGAAGACGCACCCGCTGTCGGCACGGTGTTGGTAGTTGACGATGACCCCATCTCCCAGGATTTGATCCAGCGCGCCCTGGCCCGCCAAGGACTGCACATAGAAGTCGCCGGCGGTGGCGAGGAAGCTCTCAGGCTGGCCGAGAAACTGCGGCCAGATGCGATTACCCTGGATGTGATGATGCCGGGAATGGACGGCTGGGCGGTGCTTTCGGCGCTGAAGGCAGATCCAGAGCTTGCCGAGATTCCCGTAATCCTGCTATCCTTTGTGGGCAACAAAAGCCTCGGCTTTGCGTTGGGCGCTTCGGACTACCTCACCAAACCCGTGGACGGCAAACGGCTGGCTGCTTTGTTGAATAAGTACCGACGCGACCGAGACGGCGTTGTGGCTAAAAGTTTGCCCTGTCAAATATTGATTGTGGAAGATGACGGTGCCACTCGCAACATACTGCGGCGCATACTAGAAAAACAAGGTTGGGCAGTGGCGGAAGCTGACAGCGGACAGGCGGCTCTCGAACAGCTAGAACTTGCTCGCCCGCACCTGATTTTGCTGGATTTGATGCTGCCAGAAATGGATGGTTTTGAATTGATCGCCGAACTTCGCAAGTCGCATTCTGAAGATCCTATACCGATCGTCGTTATTACTGCTAAAGACCTGACTACCGCCGAAAGGGAGCAGCTAAACGGCTATGTCGATCGGGTTTTACAAAAGGGAGTCTACAGTTGCGATACTTTGCTGCGCGATGTTCGCTCTATAGTAAATGAAAGGCTCGATCGCAGGTACGACTCGAAAGGCAAGGAGAACACCAATGGCTAAAATCCTGTTGGTCGAAGACAACGAAATGAATAGAGATATGCTTTCTAGGCGTCTGGCCCGCAAGGGACACGAGGTCTTTATTGCTGTGGACGGTGCCGAGGGAGTGTCGATGGCGATGGCGAAAGTACCGGATTTGATTCTAATGGATATGAGTCTGCCAGTGCTCGACGGGTGGCAAGCAACCCAGCAAATTAAGGCGGCCCCAGAAACTAAGACGATTCCGGTGATTGCGCTGACGGCTCACGCAATGGCGGGCGACCGCGAAAAGTGTCTCGCGGCCGGCTGCGACGACTACGACACCAAACCAGTGGAGTTTCCCCGGCTCTTGAGCAAGATTGAAACGCTTCTGAAAGAGGCCATGAAATGAAAGGTGATGAGGGCAATGTACTGGTTGTTGACGACAATGAGGTGAACCGCGATTTGCTGGCTCGCCGACTTCAGCGTCAAGGCCACGCAGTGACTGTTGCTGAGGATGGTCTCCAAGCTCTGGAAATGATGCGTAGCGAGCCTTTTGATTTAGTTTTGCTAGACATTATGATGCCGCAAATGAACGGCTATCAGGTGCTGGAAAATCTCAAGGCTGACGAGAATTTGCGCCACATCCCGGTGATTATGATTTCGGCGGTGGACGATATCGACAGTATTGTGCGCTGTATTGAGTTGGGGGCGGAGGATTATCTTTCTAAACCTTTCAATCCGGTATTGCTCAAGGCTCGGATTAGTGCTTGTCTGGAAAAGAAGCGGCTGCGCGATAAGGAGCAAACTTATTTGCGGGAGTTGGCACAGGAAAAGGAAAAGTCGGAACGTTTGCTGTTAAATATTTTACCAGCTCCGATCGCCCAGCGCCTCAAAGAAGGGGAGAGTACGATCGCCGACAGTTTTGCTGAGGTAACAGTCATGTTTGCCGATTTGGTCGGTTTTACGAAGCTTTCGGCTCATTTGTCGCCGGCCCAGTTGGTAGAGTTGCTCAACGAGATTTTTTCAGCTTTTGACGAGTTGGCCGATCGCTACGGACTTGAGAAAATTAAGACGATCGGGGATGCTTATATGGTGGTTGGCGGTTTACCTAAACCGAGCGACAACCACGCCGAAAGCATTGCCGAAATGGCGATCGACATTCAAGCAGCCATCGCTAAGATGCACGCCAAGGGTGGTCAACCGCTCAGCATCCGCATCGGCATCAACACGGGCCCGGTGGAAGCTGGGGTAATTGGTACTAAAAAATTTACTTATGATTTGTGGGGAGACACGGTAAATACAGCTTCGCGGATGGAATCTCAAGGGGTACCGGGCGGCATTCAGGTGACAGTTGCTACCTACGAACGCCTGCAGGACAAGTACGTTTTCCAAGAGCGCGGCGTGATTCCAGTGAAGGGTAAAGGCGATATGATGACTTATTTGCTTGTGGGCCGAAAGGCTTAATTAGTCATTAGTCATTAGTCATTGGTCATTGGTCATTGGTCATTGGTTATTGGTTATTGGTTATTGGTTATTGGTTATTGGTTACTTGCTACGAATTCCCAATCCCTCCACAACGCTAGAGCCCACTTCTCAATTCCCAATAACAACTAACAACTAACAAATAACAGTCAACAGTCAACACTCAACTGCCAACAGTCAACAGTCAACAGTCAACAATTAGATAATTCTCAAATGAACGTAAATTCTAACCTATTAATGTATGCCCAATGGGCAGGAATTCTGACAGCGGCTTTGTTTGTTTTAACGATCGTAGCATTTATATTCAAATGGGGTTTTCGCTTCCGTTTGGTCGGAGTGACTAGCTTTATGGCCGTAATTGCTGCGAGTATATTTGGTCTTGGTTTGGGACTGTTTGCGCGCACGGAAATTCCCGGCGCGGTGCGCTATTCTTTAGTTTACGATACTGGCGGCGCTCAAACAGTTGTTACGGTGCCGCCTTCGATTACTGAATCGGAGTTAGAAGCAACGATGCAGCAAGCGGCGGCGGATTTGTACTCTCCAGGGCGTTCTGGACGCGGAAGAGACTACATGACTATCCGCGTTCGGACGATCGTACATCCTGAACCGGGGCTGTCGCAGCCGCTGTTTTTGGGTGAGGTGAGGCGATCGCTCGCGACTCGATATGATGACAAAATGGCGATCGAAATCTTCCCCGAAAAAGTTGCTATTCTGAAAAAGTATCAAGCCTGATAAATCCTGTGGGGGCGGGTTTTACCAACAAGAATTGCCTCAAACAGACAATCTCGTAAACCCGCCCCCACTGTTAGATGATTCGACGATTGAAATCGCTTCTTTTCAAACAAATTTCCTCTCTAAGAGACTAGAATAGCCGACAAAAAATACTTTAAAATTATCAAAAAACCATCTAATTATGACTCAAGAATCTGAAAAAAGGCAGCCTGCTTCGGAAAAATGGAATCAAGAAGATTATTTAGCTTTGACCGAAGCACGGAAACGCGAATTGGTGAGGATTCAAGGTTTAATTGATGAGGATTGGCAAACACCAGAACAAAAAGCTGAATTGTTTTTAGAACAAAGTTATTTATATATCTATGCTGAAGAATACGCAAAGGCGCTCGCCTCCTACGACAAAGCCTTAGAAATCAAACCAGAGAACCACGAAGTCTGGTACAATCGAGGCTATGCA
>NZ_JAUBTN010000059.1:34662-40278 GCF_036705055.1 Microcoleus sp. CZ3-B2
ATTTAGGCAGGCTTGAAGAGGCGCTCGCCTCCTACGACAAAGCCTTAGAAATCAAACCAGATTATCACGAAGCCTGGTACAATCGGGGCATTGTACTGGGTGATTTGGGCAGGCTTGAAGAGGCGCTCGCCTCCTACGACAAAGCATTAGGAATTAAACCAGATAAACACGAAGCCTGGTACAATCGGGGTGTTGAACTGCGTAATTTAGGCAGGCTTGAAGAGGCGCTCGCCTCCTACGACAAAGCATTAGGAATTAAACCAGATAAACACGAAGCCTGGATTCATCGGGGCATTACACTGGGTAATTTAGGCAGGCTAGAAGATGCGATCGCCTCCTTCGACAAAGCCTTAGAATTCAAACCAGATTTTCATGAAGCCTGGAGCAATCGGGGCCTTGCACTGAATAATTTAGGAAGATTTGAAGAAGCGATCGCCTCCTACGACAAAGCCTTAGAAATCCAACCAGATTATCACGCAGCATTTTATAATAAAGCTTGCTGCTATGCGTTGCACAGTCAGATCGATAGAGCGATTCAGAATTTGCAGCAAGCCATCAATCTGAATCCTGACACATACCGAGAAATGGCCGAAACTGACTCGGATTTTGACAGCATTCGATCGCATACTCGGTTTCAAGCCTTGATTCAAGGATAGGGATTTACCTTTGGGTGCGGGCGGGTTTATGAAATTGTCGGTTTGAGGCAATTATTGTTGGTAAAACCCGCCCTTACAGCATCACAAATACTCTTCAACCGAAGCTAGCGGACACGATATGATAGAAGAATTAGTAGCGAGGTAAAAGATGACTCAACTAAATGTCACCGTAACCAATGACAGATTTCCCGAACTCATCGCCCATGTCGAGGATACTGGAGCACGAATCGTCATAGAACAGGAAGGAAAGGCGATCGCTGCTATTATTACTTATGCAGACCTGAAGCGACTGGAAGCACTAGAAGCAGCCCTAATTGACAAAGCAAAACTACAAGAATATGAATGGCTAAAAGCTGCGATCGCAAATCCAGCCTTTGATTCTCTGAGAGACTCAGCGGAAGATATCTACACTTTAGCTGATGGCTTGCCCTTCCACGACTCAGAATGGATTAAAACAGTAGCGATAGAGCCTAATTTTGGTTCGATTCTCGACCCTGAAGAAGACATTTATACCATAGCTGACGGTAAACCATTCCATGACCAAGGGTAAGATTTTCCTAGTACCGTTTCCCTATGATGATTTATCGGCTAACAAACTGCGTCCAGCAGTTGGTTTGACTAACCCTTTGGGAGCGCGACGCCATGTTATTCTTGCTTATATTACAAGTCGCTTGCCCACAAATCTACTGGAAACAGATATCGTGTTAGAAGCTTCTCATCCCGACTTTCAGGCTTCGGGGCTGCGGGTACCATCTACTATCAGGCTGCATCAACTGGTGACTGTTTCTACCGTGGTTGTTCAACGTGAGTTGGGTGAATTATCATTAAATACACAGGCTCAAATTGCTGAAAAGCTCTGCAATTTTCTAAGTCAGTGATGGCAGATAGATGAAAATTAGATATTGGGTGAGGTTTGTGATACCTGAGTGCGATCGCCCTTTTTGCGCTTCTACGCAATTTATTTAAAAAAAATAGTATTAATCTATACCTAGAAACAACAAACTTGCGTATAGATTAGAAAAAGTTGAAAAAATTGCAGAGTTACTATAAAATTGCGATAAATAACCAAATATAGGCGATCGATCAATTGCGATCGACAGCGAAAACTTAATCAATATAAAGAAAAAACGACAATTTTACAAAAAATAATGAGGTGAAACCCCTTGCAAAAATTAGCCAGCATAGAAAAGCCGATCGACTCGGGGGAACAATCGAGATCGGTCAACGCCCAAAAGGCTCAAACACTGTACGATCGCGGTAACGCCCTAGAAACAATGGGACGCTTGTCAGCCGCGCTAGAATCGTGGTCAAAGGCGATCGAACTCGAACCAAAATTTTACGAAGCCTGGTACAACAAAGGCGTAGCCCTCAGAAAATTGGGACGGCTACCCGAAGCCATATTGGCCTACAACCAATCTTTAAAAATTCAACCAAACAATCCAGAAGCCTGGTACAACCGGGCCAACATTTTGCGGAAGATCGACAGACTCTCAGACGCCATCACCTCCTACGAACAGGCGATCAAACTCCAGCCAAACTATCACGAAGCTTGGACGAACCGCGGCAACACCCTGGTAAATTTGGAAAAATTATCAGAAGCGATCAACTCCTACAACAAAGCGATCGCCATCAAAGCAGACTACTCCGAAGCTTGGTACAATAGAGCGCTAGCCCTGAAAACCTCCGGCCAAAACACAGCGGCGATCGCCTCCTACGACAAAGCAATAGAACTAAAACCAGACTTGCATCAAGCCTGGTACAACCGCGCCGTCGCCCTAGCCGACGAAAAACTCTACCCAGAAGCCGTCGCCTCCTACGACAAAACCCTGCAACTGCGGCCGGATTCCCCCGAAGTGTGGAACAAACGCGGCACCGCGATCGCCCAAATGGGAAAATTTGAAGCAGCCATTGCATCCTGGGACAAAGCCCTCGCACTCAAGCTAGAGGATAGCGAAACCTGGTACAACCGCGGCCTGGCCTTGGCCAACTTACAGCGGTTTGAAGAAGCAATCGCCTCTTGGGACAAAACCGTAGAGTTGCAGCCAGAAAACACCGAAGCCTGGTACAACCGCGCCGTCGCCCTCAAAAAAATCCAACGATTTACCGAAGCCAGAGAGTCCTACGATAAAATCATCGCACTCAAACCCGACGACCCAAATCTTTACTATCAAAAAGCTTGCATTTACCTCCTAGAAAAAGCAGCAGGCGATGGTACAAACAACCCCGAAGCTTTAGCAACCATCACCAGCAAGGCGATCGAAAATTTATCAAGGGCGATCGAGCTCAATCCGAAGAAATACCGTGAACTCTGCCAGAATGACTCGAAATTGCGTACAATACGGGAAGAAGTGCGGTTTTTAGCTTGATTTCAGGGTAGCAATGATTGATGGATACCAATGCCGCACTGTAACCTTTTTAGGCAAAACAGTACCTCCAACGCCAATCATGCAAACCCTAGACAAAACTCAAGCAAAATTTGCTCAACTTGCAGCCCACCTCAGAGAAGTTACTGACATCGAATCAGCCTCGTCGCTGCTGCATTGGGATCAGGCGACTTATATGCCCGCCAAAGGTGCAACCGCCAGAGGCCGCCAGTTGGCCACTCTCAAACAAATATCCCACGAAAAATTTACTGACCCCAAAATAGGCGAACTCCTAGAAGACTTGCGTTTCTACGAACAAGCCCTCCCCTACGACTCCATCCCAGCCAGCCTGATCCGCATCGCCCGCAGAGACTACGATCGCGCCGCCAGAGTCCCCGCAGCCTTCATGTCCGCACTCTGCCGCCACCAAGCCGACTCCTACGAAGCTTGGGCCAGGGCCAAAGCAGACAACAACTTCGCAAAAGTCGAACCCTATCTCGAAAAAACCCTAGAATTAAGCAGGCAATACGCCGACTTTTTCCCCGGATACGAACATATCGCCGATCCTTTGATCGATCGCAGCGACTACGGCATGAAAGTATCCCTGCTGCGCCCCCTATTCGCCCAACTGCGTCAAGAATTAGTCCCCATAGTCGAAGCGATCGCCTCTCAACCCGCCGCCGACGACTCCTGCTTGCATCAATACTTCTCAGAAGCCCAGCAACTAGAATTCACCCGCACAGTCGTAGAACGGATGGGGTATGATTTCCAGCGCGGACGGCAAGACACCACCCTCCACCCCTTCATGACCAACTTCTCCATAGACGACGTGCGAATCACCACCCGCGTCTACGAAGATCACTTGGATCAAGCTTTGTTCAGCAGCATCCACGAAGCCGGACACGCCCTCTACGAACTCGGCAATTCCCCAGAATTTGAAGGTACGCTTCTGGCTGGCGGCATTTCCTCCGGCGTGCACGAAAGCCAGTCGCGGCTTTGGGAAAATTTGGTCGGGCGCAGTCGCGGTTTTTGGGAATGTTTTTACCCGCAACTCCAAGGCGTATTTTTGCGACAGTTGGGACAGGTATCCACTGACACATTTTACCGGGCAATTAACAAAGTATCGCGATCGCTCGTCCGCACCGACGCCGACGAAGTAACCTACAACCTCCACGTCGCCATCCGCTTTGACCTAGAATTGGCAATGGTAGAGGGCAAACTAGCAGTGCGAGACCTCCCGGAAGCCTGGAACGAACGTTATAAAACAGACCTCGGCGTTGTCCCCGCCACCGACAGCGATGGTGCGATGCAGGATGTTCACTGGTACGTCGGGACGATCGGCGGAATGTTCCAAGGTTACACCCTCGGCAACTTGATGAGCGCTCAATTCTACGAAACCGCAGTCAAAAGCAATCCCGAAATTACCGTACAAATAGAACAGGGAAACTTTACTCTACTCCACGACTGGCTCAAACAAAACATCTACCAGCACGGCCGCAAATACACTGCCGTTGAATTGATCGATCGCGTGACCGGTTCACCTTTAACTATCGATCCTTTTGTCCGCTACATTCGCCACAAATACGGGGAATTTTATGTCATTTGAGGGATAGTAATTTCTGATTGCAAACTTTACAATGAGATTAAAAAAAGTACCAGCCCCAAAAAATAGGGCGATACTCAGATAGTATCGCTCTATTTTTTAGGTCAAATAAAAAAAAATCAAATCAGGGGAGTGCGGCTTTCCAAAAGCCTGTCCGGCGAAATCTACCGGGTAATTGCCGACGGCCAAGGTATATTTGTTCAGCCAGCCTTATTTGAAGCTTTTGGCTTGACAATTCTCGAAGCAATGATTACCGGTATTCCGACTTTTGGGACTCAGTTTGGCGGCCCGCTGGAAATTATTCAAGATGGGGTCAATGGGTTTTATATCAACCCGACAAATCACCAGAAAACTGCCCAAAAGATTCTCGATTTTTTATCGAAATGCGAACAAAATCCTAACTATTGGTATGAAATTTCAACGCGAGGAATTGACCGAGTTTACAGCACCTATACCTGGAAAATTCATACTAGCAGGCTGCTGACTCTGGCCAAGACTTACGGTTTCTGGAACTACTCGTCTCAGGAAAACCGCGAAGATATGCTCCGCTACATAGAAGCGCTGTTTGATCTAATTTACAAGCCGAGAGCGAAGGCTTTATTGGCAGAACACGCGAACCGATAAGTGGCGATTTGGGATTTGTAGGGGCCGGTTGAGAGAAAAAAGTTGACCTCGGAGCGATCGACTTTGTACAAAACTCCCTAGTAAAGATTTGTGAAGGAGAGTCGGTTTTGTACCATAGGACTATTGCTAAGAAACCCAGTTTCTACGAAAATATTGACTCTGGTAACGAAACATCTCCTCAGAAACCCGGTTTCTAAGGAATAGCGCGAAACGGCCCCTACTTTCAATTCGTAACTTCCAACTAGCAACTTCTGACTGCTGCTGTCCCATTACCTAATTTCTAAAGGCCTGGAACATTGGTAACAAGTTAGAAAGGAGTAGATTTTGTCAATACCCCTTTGTGCATAAATATAATTGGGTAATAATGATA
>NZ_JAUBTN010000060.1:0-38898 GCF_036705055.1 Microcoleus sp. CZ3-B2
TCTCCCCCTCTCCCCCTCTCTCAAGTTAGATACAAGCTTCTACAGGCGCGGATAAAAATTTGACATAAAAAAAACCTCAAGCTGTTGTTTGGCAACATTTTGAGGATTTCAAGGCTCGATGCGATCGCAGAATCAACTATCTATTCTCAACAAATTATGATTGTTGACTCCGTTTTCGATCGGGCAAACACACGATCGAGCTAAAAATTTAGCTCTAAATGGTTTAGTAGCGACGAGAGGAGCGGTCGTTGTTGCCCCAGTTACCGCTGTTAGAAGAACCACGTTCTTCGCGGGGTTTTGCCTTATTGACTTTGAGGTCGCGACCCATCCACTCAGCACCGTCAAGAGCTTCAATGGCGGCGGTTTCTTCTGCTTCAGTAGACATTTCTACAAAAGCGAAACCGCGCATCCGACCTGTTTCACGGTCAGCAGGCACTTGAATGCGCTTGACTGTGCCGTACTCACCAAAAGTTTGGCTGAGGTGCTCCTGCGTTACTTCGTAGGATAAATTGCCGACATAGATTGACATTGAACATTCTCCAGAATCGAGGTTGTAGAGATTTAAATCCGGAGGAACGCCGATCGAACGAACTGTACTGCCGAAAATAAAGCTTTGTGAAAACAATCATAGCACCTATACTTGCAAACTGCAATTTTTTGAGCCGATCGATCCAAAAGAATGCCGCAAGCTTTTGGGCGAGACGAAAAACCCCGAATCAAACAGGAAAAGCTGACCCTAAATTAATTGAATTATCCTGGTTTGCCAGGAGTTCCCGATCGCGCCGTTCTTTCGGTGCGTCTGGGTCACAATTGCTAGGGCGAGAGAAGTTTTGACGAAAATAGAGCAACCGGGGATTGTGCCGTACTTGACTGCCTTGAAACCCGGTTCCTTAACAAAAAATTACGATTTTGCCGGAGTCTGTGGGACGAAACCCAGGTAATGAGATCGATCCGGCTAGGTGAGTATGTCAAATCCCAAAGTCACAGGCCAGATAGAGAAGTAACGGCGACAGTGGATTTGGCCCAATTAAATTCCTCAACCCCTGCGGCAACTTCTGCCACAGCCGGCGCTGCTGTTTCCGCCCCCACCAACACCAATTGCACGGCGCAAGCTTTTAACTCTGGCTGTTTGGAATCGGGACAACTTGCCGAATGAGTCATAGCATTGGCTTCAGCTTCTTCGGCCCACAGAGCACCCCAGTGCATCGGTACAAATAGCGTACCAGGGGCGATCGCCTTAGTAACTTTTGCCGGAAACCGAGCCTTACCGCGGCGCGATCGAACTTCCAGCAAATCCCCCTCATTAATCTGCAATTTCGCAGCATCGCGCGGGTGAATTTCCAAAAACGGATCGGGGTGCAACTGATTAATTTTCTCAGTTCTACCCGTGCGCGTCATGGTGTGCCAGTGTCCGTAAAGTCTCCCCGTCGTCAACACAAACGGATAGTTAGGATCTGGAGGTTCAGCGAGTCCCCGCGAGTGATAAGCCGAAAATTTTGCCCGCCCGTCGTCGGTGTGAAAACGCCTGTCAGTATACAGCCGTTTCGCTTCATTGGCTGGATGCGGAGGCTCGTTTTCGGGACAGGGCCACTGCTGGGGGCCTTGGAGGCGCAAATATTCGTGACTCAGGCCAGTTACATCGCAAGGCCTGCCCCTTGTCAACTGCACAAACTCTTGATATACGTCAGCGCTGCTGTCGAAAGCAAAATGTTCGGCAAAACCCAAGCGGCGGCCGACTTCAGCAAAAATGCTCCAGTCATCGCGCGCTTCCCCTGAAGGAATGTCGAAACCCGGGCCGAGAGTAACGCGGCGTTCGGAATTTGTCATCACTCCGGTTTTTTCGCTCCACTGGGTTGCCGGCAGCAGGATGTGAGCGTAGGCTGAGGTTTCCGTGGGATAATAAGCTTCTTGATAAATCGTCAAGGGCGATCGCAGCAAAGCAGCCTTTGTCCGTTCCAAATCCGGCATACTCACTACCGGATTAGTAGCTGCAATCCACAGCAACTCGACATCGCCAGTTTCCAATCCCAAAATCATCTCCCAAGCAGTGCGGCCGGGATTTGGGGAAATGCTTCCCGGTGCAATTCCCCAAAACTTCTCGACTTGGGTTCTGTGTTCGGCATTTTTCACAAATCTGTAACCGGGGAGTAGGTGAGAGAGTCCTCCGGCTTCCCGCCCTCCCATCGCGTTTGGCTGGCCGGTCAGGGAAAACGGGCCGCATCCCGGTTTGCCGATTTGACCGGTCATCAAGTGCAAATTAATTAGCGATCGCACCTTGGCCGTGCCTTCGGAGGACTGGTTGATGCCCATCGACCACAGCGACAAAACCCGCTGCGACTGTTCCCAATAACGGGCAGCCGTTTCTAAATCGCTAACACTAATACCGCAGCGCGAGGCGACAAAATCCGGCGTGTAGCTGCTAATAACTTCCGCAAAAGCTGAAAAATTTTCCGTGCAGTCTTGAATAAATTCAGGGTCTATTGCCCGTTTTCGCAACAGTAAATATGCAATGCCATTGAACAAATCTATATCCGTACCGGGCTTAATTGCTAAGTGCAAATCTGCCGCTTCAGCAGTCGGAGTCCGCCTCGGATCTACCACAATCATCTTGACATTTGGATTTTTTTTGTGATATTTTGCCAAGCGGTTGAACACAATCGGATGGCATTCCGCTGTATTGCTACCGACAATAAAAGCACAATCTGTTAATTCTAAATCGTCGTAACAGCAAGGTGGCCCGTCCGAACCAAAGCTTTGAACGTATCCCGAAACTGCTGAAGACATACACAAGCGAGAATTCGCATCAAAATTATTTGTACCCAGACAACCTTTCATGAGTTTCTGAGCAACATAATAATCTTCTGTTACGAATTGACCCGAACCGTAAACGCACAAAGCATCGGGGCCAGTGGTGCTGCGAATTGTTTGGATGCGGTTAACAATGGCATCGAGAGCTTCGTCCCAACTAGCGCGGCGGAAGGGTTGGTCGAGAGTGTCTCGCATCATCGGATAAAGTAGCCGATCGCTCCGAATGGACTCTGCTACCGTTGCTCCCTTAATACAAACCATACCCTGACTTGATGGGTGATTGCGATCGCCTCGAACTTTCCAACTTTGTTTTTTGTCGGGAACAACTTCTAGACCGCAACCTACACCGCAGTAAGGGCAAAGAGTTTTTATAGTTTCCATCTGGTGATTTTAGATGCTAATTTTTGAAAGCTCATGGATAATAGGTAATTTTTCATTATAATCAGAACAAATTGTTCCCAACAATGTATCAATTATTACAAAATTACCCAAAAAACGCTTCACAGCAGCGGAAAATACCCTGATTTAAAATTAACCGCTGTCTTACTAAAACTCGCGATCGCTCTTATTTGCAGCCAGTTTATGACAGTTTATAACTCCCCTGTAAAACAGTGGGCGAATACACTAAGTAGAAAGGCGTAAATATTTGTAGTTGGGATGAGGCAGGAGTCAGGAGACAGAATGCAGGAGGGATTGGGGTTTTAGCCTCATTTATCTTTCTTAACACAGTTGTGTTTTTCCCCACCGACTTACTTAATTACCAAAAACGGAAACCAGACACTCCTGATTCGATATCCCAAATTTTACACTTCCGCTAAAGCTGCCAGATTTATCTGTGAAATAAATTTTTAAGCTCAAATCTTGAATGCGAAAATCGACTGACTTGGTTGTTCGTAGCAATCTAAGAGCTGCGCGCGGGAAGATTTCGCCTACTTGGCTGTTTTAACTTCTAATACGCCGCTGGGGCTAAAATTTACTTGAAATTCAGCCGTTGTTCGATCGCCTGCGACGACACCTGCAGGAGTTTGCAAAACCGGCAGAGGCGTTTCTTTGACAAAATCTTTAGCTGCTTGATTTGTGGGATCGAACTGTAGGATATCGCCGTTTTGTTTCACTTTGACCCGATAAGTCAAACTTTCGGTAAATGTCGGAGTTGTCCTCCAATTTTGGTCAATTTTTGCATATAACTGGTTTGCGATCGCATCGAGTTCGGCTTTGTCAGAAATCCCCGATCCGGTGCTGTTAGTCGCAGCAATCGGCGCAGGACTCGCAACAGGCGCAGGGCTTGCAGCAATCGGCGCAGGACTCGCAGCGACAGGCGCAGGACTCGCAGCGACAGGCGCAGGGCTAACCGCAACAGGCGCAGGGCTGGGGGGAGAGCTCACAACCGCGGCCACAGTCGGCGCTTGCAGTGCCGTTTCTCCTAGTTTCGCTTGCTTTAGCTGGCTGGAAACCGCAGACATATTGACGGCTGCTAAAGTAGCCATTGCTACCAACCACGACACTGCGAAGATAGCTCCTTTCAGCGGTGAAGCTTCTACGGGTTCAGTAGCATGAGGCATAAAAGATACCTCTGGCCTTGGCTTGTCAGCAACTGCAGGTTTTTTGCCAGCAGGTACTGGCAGGGGTATCGCGACGGTTTCTGTTTCCGATTCCGTTGCTTCATCTTCTTCGTGGTGGGCGTAGCGAGAAAACAGGAACTCCAAAGCAAAGTTCCGCAGTTCGTAATATCTGGGGTCTTCCATTACCCGCGTGCGGTTGCGGGGACGGCTGAAGGGAATGTGCATATCTTCGCCGATGGAAGCGGCGGGGCCGTTGGTCATCATCACGATGCGATCGGCTAAAAACAAAGCTTCATCAATATCGTGAGTGATCATGATGACGGTAATTTTGTGTTCGCGCCAGATTTTGAGCAATTCTTCCTGCAATTCTTCCCGCGTAATCGGATCTAGAGCTCCGAAAGGTTCGTCCAAAATCAATAGTTTGGGGCGAGTTGCTAGAGCTCGGGCGATCGCCACCCGCTGTTTCATCCCCCCGGACAATTGGCCCGGTCTTTTATTAGCAGCTTCGGTCAGCCCCACTAATTCTAAGTTTTGTTTGACGATCGCATTGTGTTCCTCTGCAGACTTGTCAGCATAAACACTTTCAACACCGAGGTGGATGTTTTCAGTAGCAGTCAGCCAAGGTAGTAGGGAGTAGTTTTGAAACACCACCATGCGATCGGGGCCGGGTTCAGTAATCGGCGAACCTTCCAGAGCAACTTCTCCGCTGGTCGGCCCGTTGAATCCCGCAATCATGTTCAGCAAAGTTGATTTGCCGCAGCCGGAGTGACCGATCAAACAAATAAATTCGCCTTCATTAATAGTCAGGTTTACACCGTCGAGAATGACAAAAGGTTTGTCAGGTTCTTTCTGATTTTTGTAGACTTTGGATACGTTTTTTATCGTTAAAAAACCGGGTTTTCCTGTCTGAAAATTAGTAGTTTCGGGAGTTGTTAGAGTTTGCATATTTTCAGAAATTGGCTTGTGTTTTTGAGGATTAGACATGAAGCTTTTAGATTGAGAGGGATTTTGGGAGTTGTGGAAATCGGAAAATGTGGAGTCTTGTTTCCTAATTCCTTACTCCTCATTTCCTCTTCCTATTTACTGGTTATGCAGGGATTTTGATAGAACACTGACTGCCTATTTGTTCAATTAAGATTTCTTCAATGCGGAGTCCGCGCTTGATTTTGACATTCTGGAGATAGTCGATCGGGTCGTCTAGATTAAAGACAGTGCCGTCAAATAGCTCGATCGTCCGACGAACTCTCGAAATATCCGGCAAACCCAACTCGCGAACTGCTTGACCGAAGACATCGGGCCGCAACACTCGATCGACCACTTCCACCCAGTTTTTCGGGAACGGAATCAGACCCCAGCGCGCCATCTGCGCCATCACCCACACCATTTCTAGGCGGTCTGGACAATTGGTTTGGTCAACGTAGAACTGGTTGAAGTTGTAGAGCATTTCGGGTTCGGCCTCGGTGCCGCAGTTGTAGGGATCGATGAATCCCGGGCGGATGTTTTTGGAGTCTGCGCCGATGTATTGTTCTTGACAAATCAATCCCAGCACTTCTTCGCGGTTGCGGCGATCGTCGCAGTAGTCGCAGGCTTCCAAAAGCGCTTTGACGAGGGCGACGTGGGTTTGAGGATATTTCTGAGCCCAATCTTCGGTAACACCGAGAACTTTTTCGATGTGTCCGGGCAGAATGTCGAGGGAACGGGCGATGACAAAACCACTACCGTCGTTGACTGCGTGGGTGTTCCAGGGGTCGCCGGCGCAGTAGCCGTCAATGTTACCTGCTTTTAAATTCGATACCATCTGCGGGGGCGGAATCACGGTCAAGCCCACGTCGAGGTCGGGGTCGATGCCGCCGGCGGCCAGCCAGTAGCGGAACAGCAGATTGTGCATGGAGGCGGAGTGTACCGTCCCCAAGGTGTGAGCTTTGTCGGGGGTGCTGGCGATCTCCGCTTTGAAATCCTCTAATGTCCGAATACCTTGTTTGTAGAGGTGTTTGCTCAAAACAATCGAATTGCCGTTGCGAGACAGAGTGAGGGCGCTACAGACTGGCACCGGGGCTTCGCCGTCCAATCCCAACAACATGGCGATCGGCATTCCTGCGACCATTTGCGCCGCATCCAGCCGTCCTTGGGCTACGCCTTTGGCAATTGCTTTCCAGCTTGGTTCGCGCACGAGGGTAACTTCTTCTAAGCCGTGGGCTTTGAAAAATCCTTTTTCTTTGGCTACGACTAAGGGCGCGCAGTCGGTGAGGGGAATAAACCCGATGTCGAGGTTGACTTTTTCCAGGCCGTTGCGGGCGATCGCAGGTAGTTGTTGTTGGGCCCGGCGTTGTTTGACGCGCTTTTGCTGGTTGAGGAAGTAAACAATTTCGTTGCGTAGCGCGTAGTAACTCGGATGGTTGACAACTTCCATGCGCTTGCGGGGGCGGGGAATGTCCACTTCGAGGATTTGTCCGATTTGCGCTTCCGGGCCGTTGGTAAGCATGACAATGCGATCGCTCAACAACAAAGCCTCGTCAACGTCGTGAGTTACCATCACGCTGGTGACTTTGCTTTCCTGGCAAATTTTCATCAACTGGTCTTGCAAACCGCCGCGAGTTAAAGCATCAAGAGCACCAAAGGGTTCGTCTAACAGCAGCAATTTCGGGCGAATCGCGAGGGCGCGGGCGATCGCAACTCTTTGTTTCATCCCCCCAGAAATTTCCCCAGGCCGTTTTTTGGCAGCTTGTCCGAGTCCTACTAATTTAATATGGTGTTCTATGACTAATTCGCGCTCTTCTTGAGTGTTACCGCTGTAGATTTCATCCACTGCGAGGGCGATATTTTCGCGAACAGTCAGCCAAGGAAGCAGCGAATAATTTTGAAACACCACCATCCGATCCGGGCCTGGATCGCGGACTTCGCGCCCTTCTAAAGTAATCCCGCCCTGACTTGCCTTGTCGAGACCAGCGATGATATTTAGCAGTGTAGATTTGCCGCAGCCAGAGTGTCCGATTAAGGAGATAAATTCTCCTTTTTTAATTTTAAGTTCGATATTTTTAAGAGCGATGTATTGCTCTCCATTTGGCAGATTAAATACGCGGTCTACGTGGTCTACTTCAACAAATACTGACATGATTTTTTTAGGTAGTTTTTACTTGGTAGATGGCAATTATTTGTTATTGGTTATTTGTTATTGGTTATTGGTTGTTGGTTATTGGTTGTTGGTTATTGGTTGTTGGTTATTTGTTATTGGTTATTGGCTGTTGGTTATTGGTTGTTTAGTATTAGAGAAGCTACTAACTACCAACTACTAACTCCTAACTCCTAACTCCTAACTCCCAACTCCTAACAAATAACAAATAACAAATAACAAATAACAAATAACTAATCACCCATTCCCCATTCCCCATTCCCAAATCCTATTTGCTTTCTTCGGGAACCACTTTAGAACCGATAAAACCAACTATTCTGTCTAATAGCAAGCCGACAATTCCTACATAAAGCACTGCTAGAATCACGGAGCTTAGTCGAGAACTGTTGTAAGCATCCCAGATGAAGAAACCGATGCCAACACCGCCGACTAACATTTCCGCCGCTACGATCGCCAGCCAAGACAAACCGATACCAATTCTCAAGCCTGTGAAGATGTAAGGAACTGAAGATGGAATCAGGATTTTCCAGAAGTATTTTCGGTTCGGTAGGCGCAAGACGCGGGCGACGTTTCTGTAGTCTTGGGGTATTTGTTGAACGCCTACTGTGGTATTGATGATAATCGGCCAAATTGCTGTAGCCAAGATTACAAAAAGTGCTGCTACTTCGTTGGTTTTCAGTCCCATACCTTCAAAGGGATTGAACTGTTGAAATACTGCCAGGGCGATCGGCAACCAAGCTAGAGGCGGGATAGTTCTAAATACTTGAAACAGCGGGTCTAAAGCATCGTACATTAAAGGATTTGTGCCGATCAATATCCCTAAACTTATGCCGAGAATTGCTGATAAAGTAAAGCCGATCGCCACTCGCTGCAAACTCGCTAAAATTTGCCAAAATAAACCTTTGTCGATACCGCCGTTGTCGAAGAAGGGATCGATAATCAAAGTCCAAGTTTCTTTGACAACTTTAACCGGGCCCGGCAAGGAGGAACCATCACCGTGGCAAAGGATTTGCCAAATTGTGAGCAAAACTGCGATCGCAACTAAAGGTCGAAGGATTTTTCGGCGATTTTTTTGCACCAAATCCAAAACGAAATTTACCGGATTTTTACTTTTAGAAACAGAGAGATTTGTTGCCATATCTTTGAGTGTATCTTAGTGAATAATCGATTATTTGTAGATACTTGGAAGTGTTCGCCGTGTCTGGGTGGTTTGAGTCAAGAAAGCCAACTTTACTACTAAAGTTAAAAATTGGTCATCAGTCAACAGTCAACAGTCAACAGTCAACTAATTATGCTTTCTTGATTGCCAGACTCTTCAGATATTCTTCAGGTTTTTCGGGGTCAAACTTGATGCCGTCAAAGAATGTTTCGACACCGCGAGAAGTCGTAGCAGGAATTTGGGCTGCAGGAACACCAATTGCTGTGGCGGCGGCTTTCCAAATATCCTCGCGGTTAACTTTATCGACGGTTCCTTTGATATCGGTATTAGCCGGCATATAACCCCAGCGAATATTTTCAGTGATGAACCAAGCATCGTGGCTCTTGTAGGGATACGAAGCATTATCAGCCCAGAATTTCATCGCCACTGGACTAGCAGCTTCAACGCGACCTGTACCGTAGTCAATTTGACCTTTAGAGCGAGCGACAATATCGGCTGCAGGAACTTTTAACCATCTATCTTTACCGATGATTTGACACATCTCTTCTTTGTTTTCTGGCTTTTCGCACCACTGCTGGGATTCGAGAACAGCCATTGTCAGTGCTTTAGCAGCTTTGGGATTTTTGGCTACCCAATCTGCTCTTAAAGTTAAAGCTTTTTCTGGGTGATCTTTCCAAAGTTCTCCAGTGATTAAGGCGCTGTATCCTACTTTTTGAGCAATTAGCTGAGCGTTCCAAGGTTCGCCTACACAAAAGGCTTCCATGCTGCCGGATTTCATGTTAGCTACCATCTGGGGCGGCGGTACGGGAATCACGGAAACATCTGTATCTGGATTGATACCGCCTGCTGCTAGCCAGTACCGTATCCACAAATCGTGGGTGCCTCCGGGAAATGTCATAGCAATCGGAACTTTCTGATTGGCGAGGGCTGCTTTAAAAGGTTTGCTATCTGTACCTATTTTTAAATCAAGGTATTTTTTGCCGAGGGAAATACCTTGACCGTTAGTATTTAACCGCGCCAGAATGTTCATTGGCACTGGCTGATTGCCTTTGGTAATTGTGCCTAATGTCATCTGGTGAGCCATCGGGGATAGGAGGTGCGCGCCGTCAATGCCGCCTTTGTCGGAACCGAGTTCTAGGTTATCGCGCGTCACCGGCCAAGATGCTTGTTTGGTTATTTGCACGTCTTTCATGCCGTATTTGGCAAAGTAGCCTTTTTCTAGGGCGATGATTAAGGGTGCTGCGTCGGTGAGCGCGATGAATCCGAGTTTGGCTGCGGTAACTTCGGGGGCGTCGGCGGGGTTGATGTTGACTGCTGGGGCAGCGGTGGGTGAGGTTCCGCCGGGAGTTGCGCTAGATGTGGTGGAACCGGAACTGCAACCGTGGGCTAGCAGGGTGCCGGCGGCTGTGACTCCGGCGGTGATGATGAATTTTCTGCGGGAAAGGTTGCTCATTTGTCTTGAATTCTTGTTGTACTTTGAGATCGTTGGAATGTGAGATGGCAGATGTGAGATCAGGCGTCGATCGACACTTGGCCGATCGCCCGCGCGCTGCAAGCTAAAATGAACCCTGGTTCTAAATCGGCAGCCGCGTCTGGTTGACTGTCGTAAACTGTTTTGCCTTCTAGAAGTTTCTGCTTGCAAGTGCCGCAGGTTCCCGAACGACAACTGCTGTCGAGTTCGACTCCTGCCCGTTCGGCAACGTCGAGAATAAATTCATCTTCGGTGCAAGCAACTGTTTTGCCCGATCGGGCGAAAATAACAGTAGATGTCTGAGGTTTGGTCGCCGCGAGTGTCGTTTCGTCTCTCTCAACCGTCAGTTGCAGTTGTCGGTTGAGGGAAGCTACATCTCCTTGATGGGGAACAGCACCGAAGTTATCGACTAAAAGTTGATGCAGCACCGGTTTAAGGTCTTCGCAAGGGATGCTTTTTTGGACGCAAGTACCCAAATGAGCGTCTTTGCCAACCGTCCCTCCCATGTAAATGTCTACACCTTCAAGGGTTTTGCCGTTCTTGCGAACCTTTGTCCCCATCAAACCGATGTCTGCTACTTGGGGTTGGCCGCAGGAATTGGGGCAACCAGTCCAGTGAATTCTGACCGGTTTGGGAATGGAGAGTTCGGTTTCGAGTTCCCCAATCATGGCGACGGCGCGCGCTTTGGTTTCAATGAGGGCGAAGTTGCAAAACTTGGAGCCGGTGCAGGAAAGTAAGGCTCGCGTCAGGGGTGCCGGCTCAATGGAAAAACGCTGCAACAGCGGTTCTTTCAGCAGCGACTCAATCCGCGATGCGGGAACGTTGGGCACAATCACGTTTTCTTCGACAGTCAGCCTGAGCTCGCCACTGCCGTAGACTTCGGCGATTCTGGCTAAATCGAACAAATCCGATGCAGTTAGCCGTCCGACGGGAACGTGCAGCCCTACATACTTGAGTCCTGCTTGTTTTTGGTCGTAGATGCCGATGTGGTCGCGTTTGTCCCAGATGATTTCATCTTTGAGGGCGGCCCGAAGCAATGTGCGCCCTAATTCTTGTTCGACGACGGCGCGGAATTGTTCGATGCCGAGTTCGTCAATCAGCCACATCAAGCGCGATTTTTGGCGGTTTGCTCTCGGGCCTCGATCGCGAAACACAGTTAAAATTGCTTTGCACAAATCTACAACGTCGCTGGGACTTGCCCAAGCGTTGAGGGGAATTGCAGCTTCGCAGCGTTTGGCGGAGAAGAATCCGCCGACTAAAACATTAAACCCGATGTTGCCGTCCAAGTAAGCGGGTACGAAGGCGATGTCGTTGATTTCGGCGTGGACTGAGTTGTCGCGACAGCCTGCGATCGCAATATTAAACTTTCTCGGCAAATTGGAAAACGCGGGGTTGCCTTCGCCGCTGTTGGTAATCATGTCTTGAACTTGGTTTGCCAGTTCCCGCGTATCTATCAGTTCGTCGGCATCCAAGCCTGCGACTGGGGAACCGGTGATGTTGCGAACGTTGTCCATACCGGACTGAACACTGGTCATCCCCACTGCTTTGAGGCGGCTGAAGATGTCGGGCACATCTTCTATGCGAATTCCGCGCAGTTGCAGGTTTTGTCTGGTGGTGATGTCGGCGCTGCCGTCGTCGCCGTACCGCTGTACAATTTCTGCGATGGTTCTGGTTTGATTGCTGGTAATGATGCCGTTGGGCAACCGCATCCGCATCATGAATTTCCCAGGAGTTACTGGCCGAAAGAAGATGCCGAACCATTTGAGGCGGTAGTCGCGATCGATTTCGTCCATTGCTTCCCAGCCGATTTGGGCGAAGTGTTCGAGTTCGGCTTTGACTGCTAAGCCATCTTTTTCGGATTTGAGTTTTTCAAATTTGTTCTGGCTGGTTTTTGGTTCTACTGTTTGGGTCATTGGTTTACCCTCGCGGCTGGCTTGTTCGGGAAAAGTATTGACTTGGAGCATAAAGTGTGTTTCCTGCTAACCTTAGTGACTGTATGAATTTAAAACTGTATATTTAGTTACTCGATAGAATTTCTTTTAAGCATGGTTGGTCTTTTGTATACTTGAGCTTTTTTGGACGCTGCCTCGAATGCCACCACCCTATTTATGGTTGTTATGGTTGCTACCGATTGTTCGATCGCTGCGTTTCGATGCGCCTTTGTTACGAACAAATGTAAAACCCACCACCGTAAAGATTCGTAGCTATTTTTACAAAATATTGAGTTTTATGAAGATTTTGCATACTGACAATGCGTTTTATACATGAGTAGTCGGTAAAGACACCCACAGAGCCTAAAAATCTTTGTAAATCTTTAGATTTGGGAGGGGAGAGAGGGAAATTGGCAAATAATAAAATAATGTTGTGACGCCGATCGCATACTTAAAACGCCGCTAGTCACACAATTAGATGCGTCGCGATCGCACAATTAGCGTCAAAAAATCACATTCTCTACTCTGTCAGCGTCACTGTTGATTTTGGGAGAATGATAGATGATATAACTATCGAATTCAGAGAAGGTCTTATGCTTTTTATTCAACTTATCCCCGGCGCTATTTCTGAAATACTGGCCTCTGTTACCGATACAGGCTGTTTGACATTGGCCGATCGCTACGGTTTGATGGCTGCTGTTTTGGATGACTCTCTCGACGAGCAAGATATATATTCGCTCAACCGACTGCTGCGCTACGTGCTTAAGGGAAGAGTCAAGATAGTTAATGAATTGTCGGCGATCGGTTAACAGCATTCAGCAATTTGATTGATGCAGCGCTTCAAGTGCAGAAACTACCGCCAGAGTCTCAAGGAACCCGCGATGCTCGCTACGGATATGTTGCAGGCAGTTTCTTGGCTTTTCTCAAAACGATCGCTCCTCGCCGTCAGTCGATTTTAGATTTTAGATTTTAGATTTTAGATTTTTAGATTTACTTACATCATTAGTAGGGTGCGTCGAGGAGCGATGAATCCCTAATATCATCTCCGGTAGATTGCCATAACACAAAAAAGGTTCGTGCAGTTAATCGAGCGGGCGCGATATAAGATCGTTTCCGGCTGCATCGTCAGGTGATAAATCAGAGAGCAATTCATGAATGATTTTTACAAGTCACCACCTATCTCGGTGCAATTTTCAGTTGTTCGATTCACAGTCAACAGTCAACAGTCAACAGTCAACAGTCAGTAGGGGCGGTGGATGGTGCGTGCGGGCCCTCTTAACTTGAGGAAACAATTTTTTATAAATGGTATAATTTTGGGCGATCGACCTTTGAGGAATTTGAGGACTCAAGTCCTCATTACCAACCTAATTATAATTATTAAACTGGGCTAGAGATAATAGGCAACCTATGAAAATCATCAATCAAACAATCGAAATACTCACAGAATCAGGTCTTAATATTTATAACATCACTCCTCAAATTGTCCAGCTTCTTGATAGCAGTGCCGTGAAAAATGGACAAGTTATAGTTTTTTCCAAACACACTACTACAGCTTTGGCAATTAATGAAGATGAAGAAAGATTGCTAGCAGATATTAAAGTATACTTGCAAAAATTAGCGCCTCCCGGTGACAAATACTTGCACAACGACCTGCATTTAAGAATAGTTCCAGCCGACGAACCGATCAACGCTCACTCTCACCTGATGGCCATGACGCTCAGTACCAGCGAAGTAATTCCAGTTGCAGAAGGTAAATTAGCACTGGGGACTTGGCAATCTGTTTTGTTTTTTGACTTAGACGGGCCGCGAAACAGAAGTGTAAGTATTCAAATTATGGGCGAATAAGTTGTGGTGTAATTAAATTGCATCTAGCGGTTTTCAAGTGAATGAAATATTGACCAATTAATCCCTCAATCCCTCAATCAATTTTATGGACTAACTCTGCGTAGGTGATGCGTTTGGGTAGCAATGTGCTGGTAGTGGCGAAATTTTGCTGTTTAATTACGGGCATTAGCTGTTTTTTGTGAATGTAGTTGATATTAGGCGATCGCCCACAAAATCGGGAGCAGAGCGGTTTTGCAAAAAGCATTTTTTTTATTAAGCGTGCGAGAAGCCCAGATCGCGTATTGTACTCGCTCTTCGGGGACGCTCGAACTATAAATGCAAAACCGATCTGCTATCACAAAATCTTTACCAAAACTTTAATAAAATTTGCCGGAATCTGTGATTTACTAAAAATTAAAGAGTCCCTACGAGGCGGCAGCATCTCCGGCTTTGTAAAAATATTTTTTTGTGCGAGTGCGATAGATAAAATCTCCCACGCATTAAAACAAAAGCGATCGATAGGATCTCCCACGCATTCAAGCAAAACACAGATGCTCCCGAGCGATCGACTTGATTTTTTATCACTCATTCCCCGGAGAATTTTATGAATTCTACTAATAAAAACAGTATTTACAGCACTTGCTCAGTGGCTGTTTTCTGTGCAATTATCGCGATACAGCCACAAAAAGCTACAGCAGCAACGCTATCTAACGGTTGGAATTATGCGATCGATTCCTTCAGCGACGGCGTGACAGGGCCGCAAATCGGCGGCGGCGAATTTGAATTTTACGGTATCGCTGTCAAAGAAACATCAGATACAGCTTTCATCGCCATTAACTCCAATCTAAGTTTAGCGGGATATGCAGACAGCGCTGCTCTCCGAGGCAACATCAACTACGGCGATTTGTTCTTCAATTTTTCCGGTCAAAACTTCAACACAGCTAACGCAAACGGCAGCTTATTTGGTATCCGCTTTGCCGAGGGAAACGACTCAGGCGTTGCGACAACAGGCGTTTACAGCAATGTCAGCGCTAAAAACGTCACCCAAACGAACTCCGGCTTTAGCAATTTAAATCAATTCAACACTGTAGTTGCATCTCAAGGCGGTACTCCATCAATGGGCGATTTAGCTGCCACAGACCCCTATTTTGAACAAACAGGAAACTGGACAGTTCTCAACTCAATTGCTACAGGTACAAAAGTAGGAGAAATTAACTTTTTAACTCCCGCCACTTTGACCGCACTAGGTCTGAATTTTGGTCAATTTAATGCAGTAGGTTCTCAAACAATCGGATTCAGTTTTAACAAATCCTCAATGCCTTCGGGGAGCTATATTGCTAACTTTTTTGCCGAGTGCGCTAATGATGCGATCGCCATTAAAAGCTCCTTTGAAGCCAGCTCTCCTGAAGCCGTACCCGAACCTTCTACTTGGTTTGCTACTTTACTAGGATTGAGCTTTTTAGGTATGGGTGTGGCGAAACGCAAAATTAAGGGCAAGATTGCCTAAGTTATGGGTGCGCTGCGGCGCACCTTACGCATCACTAGCGCGACTTCCAAATAGGTGTAGGGTGCGCGGCGGCGCACCTTACGACTTGCTGTAATTATCGAGCAATAAAATGCGCCCAAACATTCCCATCAGGCCCCGCAACTTGATTGACGTAACTGTAGGGATACATCAACTTTCTTCCCTCAGTATTGCTGTAGCCAGTGAGGGCATCTCCCCAAGGATCTTGCACGATATAACCCTGGGAATTGTAGCCAATTAAAGTGATAATGTGACCGGCCGCCGTAAAATCTCCCGCTAAAACTACTGGCCGCCGATTCAACAATTGGGATCGCACATCCGCCCATGTACGAGTCGTACTAAAACTCGTCTGGAACCCGTAAGCCTGAATCAGCGCCGTCAGCACGTTGTGATCCGTTTGAGAACCCTGGCCGGCATAGTCGAAACACCACTGCAACAACTCATCCTCCAACTGTCCGCCCCACTTAGAGCGAACGCCGTAGTAATAAAATACCATTGCGATCGCAGTTACATTGCAAGTAGACCAATCAAAACGCGGATTGTCCCGCTGCGAAAAATACGGCACGTTCAATTCCACATTGTTCGGAACTGGATCGAAAATTTTATCTCCCCGTTTGAACTGAACAAAGCTCGGAAAAACATAACCTGTATTGCCAAAATTCGGCAGTTCTTCAGTCAGGGAAACTTTTAGGTGATTTTCTTCCAAACCGTAGCTTTCCACGCCGTAAACTCTACCTAAAGGCAGTGTAACCCTCTCCGTAGCAGTTAGCTTGTTAGCATCTAACGGGCGTTTTTTCAATACCGTTGGTTGCAGCATTGTCATTGTCAAAGCATCGGGATCAAAGGGAACTTCTTTGCCGTTTTTCTTGATTTTAACGGACTGCCAATAAATAAATCCGACATTCCCGAAACCGGGAATAGATTCGGCGAGGGTTACTCGGAAATGACCCAAAACGCACGCATAGCCAGTGATGGTGTAGGTGCTACCTAAAATTAAAGCTGCAACTCCATTAGCAGGCAGTTTTGATGAATCTATTGGTTGGCTTTTAATCACAGTTGTTTGAGTTACCAACAGTTCAGCGCCTCCGCTGTTGTTCGGTACGTCGGCGAGGTCAAACTTCAAGGTTTTTGTACCTTTGGCTAACTGAACGTCTGGTTCGTAAAAATAGCCAAAACTGCCGATCGGCGAAATTGCCGAATCCAGCACCACCTTGAGATGCCCGTCAACAAATCCGTACTTGCTCAACGTAAAAATCTGACCTGCTTTGACAAAAACTTTTTGCTGATTTTCTAGTCGCGAAGAATCAACCGGAGCTACTTTAAAGAAAGTAGCAGAAACTATCTTTAAGGTCAAATTTTTTCCGACAGTCAGCGGATCGGAACTAACTGTAATGTAAATTACTTGGCTGGCGGTAACATTGCGTTTGCTGTCAGTTGCGCGCAACCTCAGCCAACGAGCTCCTGCTACGCTAAATCCTTTAGGCATATTCACTTGCCAAGTGCCGGCTTGTTGGTTTAGCGTAACGGTTAGCGGAAATTTATCTTCAGCTATTACATCAACTTTTACCGCTTCCTGCTTGTCAAAAGTACCCTGCAGGACGATCGCCTGATTTACTAAAACTTCTGTTGGCCCTTGATAAGTTAAATTAGGGGCAGGATTGAAAGATTTACCGCCGCGACTGAATTGCACGAAATCGGGAAAAATAAAACCCGTATTGCCAAAGGAAGGCAAATTTTCAGTCAGCGAGACTTTGACATCACCTTGTTCTATAGAGAATCCTGCAACTCCGTAAATCATGCCCGCCGCCAAAGTAATTTTTTCTGGCGATTGCAGGCTTGCTGGATTGACGGGCCGCTTTTTAAGCACAGCAGTTTTGATAACAGTCATCGTCACAGCATTTCTATCACACTGAATTCCTATCCCGTTTTGCAAAATTTGGACGTGTTGCGAGTACAAAAATCCTGACTGGACAAAGTTGGGAATCTGGTTATTTAGGGTGACACGAAAATGATTGTCTACGCAGGCATAGCCGAGAATATTGAAAGTTTCTCCTTGATAAAATCGGACTTTCTGATTTTCTGCTAAAGTAGCAGAATCTGCGGGATTGCGCTTTAACCAGGTTTTTTTGTTTACCCACAGCAACATCATTCCAGGCGGCGGGGCGGGTAATTCGGCGCGATCGAATATCATGATTTTTGCGCCGTTTGTGATGATTGCGTGCTTTTCGTAAAAAAAGCCGGACTTCCCCACCGGATTGATGGGATTCCTTAGTTGAACATTTAGGTGTCCGTCTTCTAACTCGTAGTCGGTAATTTGATAAGTTGTTCCGGCTGGTACGTCCGCTTTTTGTCGATCGTTGAGACTGCTACTAGGCAATGTTCCGGCTTTGAATCTGGTAAATTGGAGAATAATTAACGTAAAAGAGCGATCGGGTAAGTTAGAAGCAGGATTAACTTTGATGTTAATTGTTTGTTCGCCGATAACTTTACCAGCCTTATTAGTTGCCTTCACCTGCACAGTGCGAGTTCCAGGGCGATCGAACCCTTTCTCTAAACTGATGTTCCAGATGCCCGTAGATAAATTCATCTCAGCATTCAGGGCATTTGAGCCTTCTGTTGCTGAAATCGCCGCCACTTGATTTTTGTCAAAACTGCCCACTAAGACGGCGCCTAGATTTGCCTCAACTTCTTGTGGGCCTAAGTAACTCAAAATACTGTCGTTGCTTGTCATTATCTATCAGCCTACCTACTTAATTATTCAGCTACAGCAAGGATAACTTCTGATTTTATGAAACACAATCAATCTCGGACAAAACCGCCCCTCGACTGAATCTAGGGGCGGTGAAAGCCTTTTAAAGCATGAATTTTGAATGGTTGACAGGATTTGCACGCAAAATCTAACTGTAGGCTGTGCACCGCGTACCTGACGACAATCTAGGCTGCTCGATCGCATTTGTCGTGCAAGTTTTGGGGGAAAAAATATAGTTAGAGTAGGTTGTTAACCCCCGTACCCGTGACCCCTCACTAAACTATGGTGACAAGAATATCTTGAGCGTGAGAGTCAACTTTCAAATTGTCTCCTTCATAAACCTGAATAATTTTGCCAGTACCGTCGATGACGAAGGTGACGCGCTTGGCATAATCACCTTTTTCGACATCGTAAGCTTTGGTAATTGCGCCATCAACATCTGCTAATAGTTGAAAAGGCAAACCGTACTTTTCTGTGAATTTTTGGTGCGATTCTTCGTTGTCGCGGCTGACACCGAGAACTACTATATCTTTGCCCTTGTATTCTTCATGGGCTGCTTTGAAGCTTTGGGCTTGTCTGGTGCAGCCGGGGGTGTCATCTTTGGGGTAGAAATACAAGATTACGGTTTTACCGTTGAAGTCGGAGAGGGAGACTGTTTTGCCGTTTGTGTCTTTGGCGCTGAATTGAGGAGCCGCGCACCCTACTGGTAATGTCATAGTTGTGTTTCTCTTGTTTGGTTTTTATTGCACTTCCTCAAGTTATTTTACTTGGTTTTGTGCCTTTCCAAGATACTGTTGCTAAAAATCGCGATCGCCCCTAGTATCAATTCCGGTTGCACTCAGACATGATATCAATTCCGGTTGCACCGGAATAATATAGAGGAGACGGCAGTGCCGTCTCCTGGTTGCTAAGAGGTTCTACATACCAAGCGATTGAGCGGCAGCGGGCATCATAGACGGATCGATCGCAATTCCTAAACCTTCTGCAACTTGGCGCCCGTAATTGGGATCGGCGCGGAAGAAATGGCACAGTTGGCGCATCTGAATTTCCGGTTTTACTCCACTCAAACTTTCCACAATGTTAGCGACAAGCCGCTGCTGTGCGTCGGGTTTCATCAAGCGATAGAGGTCTCCTGCTTGGGTGTAATCGTCATTGCCCTTACGCTGATCGTAGCGATCGACTTTGACATTTCCTAAATCCCAAGCTGGATCGGCATAGGCACAGTTTTCCTTCGGCGCATCCTCGTGGCTGTTGGGTTCGTAGTTGGGCGCGCTGCCACCGTTGTTACCCAGTGCCATTGCGCCATCCCGTTGGTAGTTCATTACCGGACACTTTGGTTGATTGACTGGCAATTGCTGATAGTTTGCACCGAGACGGTAGCGTTGAGCATCTGCATAGGACATGATGCGAAATTGCAGCACTTTGTCTGGAGAAAAGCTAATACCTGGAACGACATTAGAAGGAGAAAATGCCGCCTGTTCTACCTCAGCAAAAAAGTTTTGTGGATTGCGATTGAGTTCGAGAATTCCTACATCAATTAACGGAAACTCTGAGTGTTTCCAAACTTTCGTCAAGTCAAAGGGGCTTTCGCGATACTCTGCGGCTTGGGCCTCGGTCATTACTTGAATGCAAAAGCGCCATTTGGGATAATTACCTTGGTCGATCGATTCAAACAAGTCGCGAGTCGCATGATCTGCGTCTTCACCTTTAATCCGCATCGCTTCTTCGGCGGTGAAATTCTCAATACCTTGCATGGTTTTGAAATGGAATTTGCACCAAACCCGTTCTCCTTGAGCATTGATGAGGCTGAAGGTATGGCTGCCAAAACCGTCCATGTGGCGGTGGTTTTTCGGCGTACCGCGATCGGAAAACAGAATTGTCACCTGATGCAGAGATTCTGGACTCAGCGACCAGAAATCCCACTTGGCGTCAGCATCTTTGAGATGCGTTTGGGGATTGCGCTTTTGGGTGTGGATCAAATCAGGGAATTTGAGCGGATCGCGGATGAAGAAAACAGGGGTGTTGTTCCCTACTAAATCCCAGTTGCCTTCTTCGGTGTAGAACTTCATCGAAAAACCTCTGGGATCGCGTTCGGCATCCGCTGAACCTTGTTCGCCGCCAACTGTAGAAAAGCGGAGAAGAACCTGAGTTTGTTTGCCAATTTCTGAGAATAGCTGAGCTTTGCTGTAGCGACTAATGTCATGGGTGACGGTGAATGTGCCAAATGCAGCGGCTCCTTTGGCATGGACAACGCGCTCAGGAATGCGTTCCCGGTTGAAGTGAGCCAGTTTCTCCATCAGGTGAAAATCCTGCATGAGGATAGGCCCGCGTTCACCGGCAGTCAAGGAGTTTTGGTTATCTGGAACTGGAATTCCGCTAGCGGTTGTCAATGTATTGTGGTCTGTCATAGTGGCTAAATTTATTGCTCCATCTTAAATATTCTATAGCTTTCTGGGAAGGAGGTCTATCTGCAGAGGTAATTCTCAGATAGGCGATTGTGTGTTAAATTATTAGTGTGTTTTCACACTTTGCTGAGTCAATTAAACTTAATTAACCAATAAAATATGATTGATTTCTACACTGTGATTATCAGAAAAAGTGCTGATTATTGGGTTTCTTTGTGTTTAGAAAATGGATTGGTGGGACAAGGCAATACTCCCGAACAATCTATTGATAAACTAAAACAAGCTATAGAGTCATTTTCCGAAGTATATGAATCAGAGTCTGATGTTTATCTCAGTCCTCTTTCTATTAATGAATTACACGAATTTCTGACTTTAGAAGATGCAGAAGCCTCCGACACTTATGAACTTAGGAAAGTTTATGCCTAAAAACCTTCCATCTTTAAAACCTAAAGCATTAATTAAGATTTTAGAACAAAACGGATGTCAGTTTTACCGAGAGGGGAAAGGGGATCATCGTTTGTATATGCGTGAAATTGAAGACCGAAAAAGGATTGTTCCGATTGATATGGGTGCAGGGGAAATGTCACCAGCTTATGTGTTGCGGATTTTCAGGCAATTTGGGTTTACCGAGCCAGAAATTGAGGGGATGATTAGTTAAGTAAGTTGATTTAACTAGCATTCTTATACAACAGGTGGCAAACAGGGAGCGACAACCGGTAATCCCTCAGTTTCTCGCTGTGCAACTTCAAAGTTTAATTCTAATAGAAACTTTAACGGGTCTTGGTTGGCTTTGATACCGTAGGCTTTGCAAACGAGTTGGTCTAATTGGGCGTGGAGTTTGGCGAGTTGGCTGGCAGGTTCATTAAAAAACTCGTTGTATAATTGGGTAATACCACACTGTTTGCGCTCCATATACTCGGTGCGGTAGTCATGGAGAACCTGCATGGCTGCTCGAATTTCAGTTTTGGTTTTTTCGTGGCAATTTTGGGGAAAGGGAAAGGTTTCAAAACAGGTGTTGTGAGTGTAACGTGTATCGGCTTTAAGGGTTGAGCTTTGTGCTTTGACCCACTGACGATGCAGATTTGAAGTTAGGATGCCAAGAACATAGAAGTCATCTGAAGCCACAGGATGGCAGCTATTTCCATGCAAGTAATTACAATCAGAAATTAAAAATATCGACCACTTTGAAGTTTCTGGGACGGCGAAACAAAAGGGTAAAGTTGCTAGAGCTTTTCGCATTGCTTCATTCGTGCGCTTGAATCGCCACCATTTTTCCCGCATGACGGCTTCTCGATTAGATTCTCGTTGAGGCTTGACGTACTTTTTAACATGAGCGAACGGTAGCTGGTAATCACTAACCTCTTCTAAACTGCGATTTTCAAAATCAATAATCCAACGCTCTGGCTTTCCCTGGGGGTTCTTTGCCAGATTCGCACCCGTTGAAAAGAGCTTGAGAACATCTTGATTTTTAGGATCGGCTTTAATCCATTGCTTTACCTCTCTTTCAGTTACAATAAAACCCTTATCATTAGGTTGCACTCCTACGAAACATTGATTTAAGTTGGCCTTGATCTTTACAGATTGAGAAGCATCGACTTCTGCCTTGAGAGAAGAATTGATATGAGAAACAACTTTATAATCAATACGGCAGGTTAATTCTTTACTCTCAGAGGTCTTGAGCCAATTGACAATACTAATGTGTACTTTCGCTTCACCAGACCAAGGCTGAGTAGAAATTGCATCATAAATATAACCACCATTTTGAATGATGTAGTCTAAAGTAGCTTGACGAGTTTGACCTTGAGAGATGGTGTTTGTGGCGACTAAACCAGCCCGGAAATCTTCCCTTAAGTGATTATGAGCAAGGCGAAACCAGTAGGAACAAATATCTACTTTACCTTTTACATCAGGAAATTTAGCAAAAATACGATCGACATAATCATCACCAAGGGTTAGTCGCAGACGATTACCACCCAAAAAGGGAGGATTTCCAATAATTACATTAACTTGTTCCCACTCGCAAAACAGAGCATCATCACAGCGGATATTGCGATCGAGATTATCCAAAGGTAACGCCCGATCGAGTTCCAGTGGCAGGTTCATTTGTACGATATTAAGCAACTGGTTTTCTTCATCTAAAGCTAACTTTTTGGCAAGCATCAGCGTCACTTTTGCCAATTCCACGGCAAACGGTTTGATGTCAATCCCGTAAAACTGGCTTGTCTTCACCAGGGACATCGTACCTATCGCATTAGCAGCACGAGAGAAATTATCATGGATTTTGGTTAGCAATTGTGCCTCTAACCGCTTCAGTTCCCGATAAGCAACATAGAGAAAATTACCGCTGCCGCAAGCTGGATCGAGAACTTTGAAATCAAGTAATTCTTGTCGCAGTGCTAACAAATCTTTCAGCGTCTTTGCCGCTTCAATCCGTTCTCGCCACGGGCGGATAATCGTAGGCAAAACCACTTTTTGAATGTCTGCCTCGCTGGTATAGTGCGCTCCCAACGCATGACGTTCCTCTTTGCCCATACTGGACTCAAACAACGCACCAAAAATCGCAGGTTCTACCTTTGACCACCGTTCCTTTGCTGCCTCTAATAGCAGATCGATTTCGCTGCGAGTCAGGGCGATGGGTTCCACAACTGAGAATATACCGCCATTAAAATAGGATACATCCCGATAGCGGCTGTCTTTAGGTGCGGGGCGATCGCTCCCCATTTGCCGAAATAATCCCCCAATCAAATCGTAGGAACTAACTCGATTCATCTGGCAATCACCTAAAAATTCGGTGAATAAACCGCGCGGCAACAAATCGATATCTTCAGCAAATAATGCTACTACACACTGAAGGATAAACCTTTGAGCGGTTTCTACTTTTTCGCCGCGCTCTACTAAGCGATTAAAAACTAGAGCAACTTTGTCAGCCGCTGTTCGCGTTACATCAATTTGGTTGTTATTGAATAAAGGCTGGCGATTTTCGGGGAAAAGAAAGTTTAAGGCAGTGAAGCGATGGGGTAACTCTTCCAGATTTACTCGGTCTACAGGTTCCCGCAGTTGCAGATCGAAGTCATAAATCCAAAATTCATCAAAGTTGCAAAGAACTACATATTTAGGACGTTGTGGCACTAGCTCCAGCCAATATTCAAAGGCTTGTTGATAGTGTTTTTCCAGTTTTTCGCCCCGTTTTTTCATTTCCAGCAACAACCGGGGTCGCCACAGCAAATCGGCGAATTTCGTAGTTTTGCCTTTCGCCTTTACTCGAAATTCTAGTTCGGCTCCCGCTTCCTTGTAGCCTGGATGACCGAAGGCTTGAAACAGGCGATCGCAAAATACTTGAGCTTCGCCCTTTTCGTCTCCCTTCAAAGTACGAACGTATTCAACAAACTTGTTGATATTATTCAGTGTATCTGTCATAATAAGTAAACTAAATAAATTGTGTAATTCTTGTAGGGGCAAACCCCCCGTGGTTGCCCCGATCGGTCGGGGGTAGGCACGGGGAGTAGGGGTCGCACTACCCCTACGAATCTCTAAATCTGTAACAATTAAAAATATAGTACCTATTCAAAATTTCTCCCAATGACTTTTATCCCATCCGAAGCGTTTAAATCAATTAGTTATCCCGATCGCACTGTCAAAAGAGCCGATCGCGCCGTCCGCTGTTCCCCTTTTCAATTACACTTCTTCCAGACCATCCGCGATCACAGCGTTTTCCTCAGCGCGATCGCCTCAAATTCCGGTGTCGAAAGCGGCTACACTCGATCGCCCGTATCCGAACTCGCAGCCGAAAACTCCCTGCTGTGGCTGATCCAAATCGGCGTACTGCGGCGGGAAGTAGACGGACAAGGGATTACCGACAGTTTTCGCCTCACGCCCCTGGGCCGCCAACTCGTGGAAAAATGGGAACAGGAAGGAGATAAAGTGCCGGATGCTTCATTGTGCGATCGTCTGGGAAATGCTTTTAGCCGCGGGTTGGGACTGTTTCTTTAAGCGTTTATTGCTTGTCCCAGTCCGACAGTCCGACAGGGAATGATATCAATTCCGGTTGCACTCTTGGAGATGATAGGGGAGACGGCAGTGCCGTGTCCCTACCCAAAATAATATTGTAGGGACACGGCATTGCCGTCTCCTCATTTCGGCTAATACAAATTAAACTTAAATCGAATAAAAATAATGGTTCAAACCGCTTCTAAACCTTTGACTCTAGACGAATTTCTCCAACTCGCGGAAACCAAACCCGCCAGCGAATTCATCGACGGTCAAATTATCCAGAAACCTATGCCCCAAGGAAAACACAGCACGATTCAAAGCGATTTGGGTGGTGATATCAACCGGGTGCTCAAACCCCAACGCATCGCCCGCGCCTATCCAGAATTGCGCTGCACCTTTGGCGGTCGATCGACAGTACCCGATCTTGCAGTCTTTACCTGGGAACGCATTCCCCGAGACGAAAATGGCGAAGTAGCCAACATTTTCGCCATCGCCCCCGACTGGACAATCGAAATTCTTTCGCCCGACCAAAGTCAAACTAAAGTCGTCCGCAACATTCTCCACAGTCTCGCCCACGGAACTCAGATGGGCTGGTTGATTGACCCGGAAGAAGAACTGGTATTTGTCTATTTTGCCGATCGCACCATAGCATTTTTTGAAGAACCGGGCGATCGCCTCCCCGTTCCACCCTTCGCTGAATCCTTGAATCTGACTGTTGGTGAAATGTTCGGTTGGCTGAGTCAGTAGCGCCACCTCGATTTATTTATGAATGATTTTAACCGCAGAGGCCGCAGAGGGCGCGGAGAGAAGAGAGGGTTCTCTACGGATTTGGTTCGATCTAATGTGCGGTCGATCGCCTATACTGGAATATCTGGTTGTCAGCTCTTCAAGGACGAGAGAGGACTAAATTCCTTGCTAAAAATTAATTATGATTATTTCACCGGACTTGATAAGTAAGTCCACCTAACTAAAAATAAGATATTGATGGCTGAAAAAAATGCTGTACAAGCATTCTTTCTTCCTTCTTCCTTCTTCCTTCTTCCTTCTTCCTTCTTCCTTCTTCTAACAACTAACTAGATAAAACGTTTCTCAAAAATGGAAGCTAAATCCTACAAAGACACCGTAAATCTGCCCAAAACCAAGTTTGATATGCGGGCTAACGCCGCCCGTCGCGAACCGGAATTGCAACAATTTTGGGCAGATCAAGAAATCTACGATCGCCTTTCCCACAATAACCCAGGCGATTTGTTCATCCTCCACGACGGCCCGCCCTACGCCAACGGACAACTCCACATCGGCCACGCCCTCAACAAAATCCTCAAAGATTTCATCAACCGCTACCAAATGCTGCGCGGCAAAAAAGTCCGCTACGTTCCCGGTTGGGATTGTCATGGATTGCCGATCGAACTTAAAGTATTGCAAAACATGAAATCGGACGATCGGCTAAATCTTACCCCGATCGACCTCCGCCACAAAGCCGCCGCCTTCGCGCAGCAAACAATGGAACAGCAGCGCGATTCCTTCCAGCGCTACGGGGTTTGGGGCGACTGGGAACACCCGTATTTAACCATGAAACCCGAATACGAAGCCGCTCAAATCGGCGTTTTCGGTCAAATGGTGCTCAAAGGCTACATCTATCGCGGCTTTAAACCCGTGCACTGGAGTCCGAGCTCGAAAACAGCCCTCGCCGAAGCAGAATTGGAATATCCCGAAGGCCACGTCTCGCGCAGCATCTACGTCGGCTTTCATGTCAGAAACTTGTCAAAATCTTTGCAAGCGAAGCTCAAGCGCTATATGCCGAGCCTCTGGGCCGCGATTTGGACGACTACCCCTTGGACAATTCCGGCAAACTTGGCGATCGCAGTCAATCCCGAACTGACTTATGCGGTGGTGGAACCGCCGGCAAATTCCCACATCGCACAACAATTTATGTTAGTCGCTGTCGATGCGGTCGATCGGCTTTCGGCAACTTTCAATACTGAATTAAAAATCCTGGCTACCTTCCCAGGTAAAGAATTAGAAGGCTGCACCTACAAACACCCGTTGTTCGATCGCGAAAGCCCGATCGTTGCCGGCGGCGACTACATTACCGCTGATTCCGGGACGGGATTGGTACACACCGCACCGGGCCACGGACAAGAAGACTTTATCGTCGGAAAACGCTGCGGTTTGCCAGTTTTAACGCCCGTAGACGAAAACGGAAATTTCACCGCAGAAGCCGGAGAGTTTGCAGGTTTAAATGTCCTCGGAAACGGCAATAGCGCGGTAATTGAGGCATTGGAAAAGGCAAATTGTTTGATTAAAGAGGAAGCTTATCCTCACTCCTATCCTTACGATTGGCGCACTAAAAAGCCGACGATTTTTCGGGCGACGGAACAGTGGTTTGCGTCCGTTGAAGGGTTCCGAGATGAAGCGTTAAAAGCCATTTCTAATGTGAATTGGATTCCCGCCCAAGGCGAAAATAGAATTACTGCAATGGTGGGCGATCGAGCAGATTGGTGCATTTCTCGCCAGCGGACTTGGGGCGTTCCCATTCCGGTATTCTACGACGAAGAAACCAACGAACCGCTGTTAAATGAAGAAACGATCGCCCATGTGCAAGCCATCTTTGCCGAGAAGGGTTCCAATGCTTGGTGGGAATTGTCGATCGCCGAATTACTGCCAGAATCTTACCGCAACAATGGCCGCACTTACCGCAAGGGTACGGACACGATGGATGTGTGGTTTGACTCCGGTTCTTCCTGGGCTGCTGTGGCGCAAGGGCGATCGGAATTAAACTATCCTGCTGATATTTATTTGGAAGGTTCAGACCAACATCGGGGCTGGTTTCAATCCAGCTTGCTAACCAGTGTAGCAACCAACGGCATTGCTCCTTACAAAACAGTTTTGACTCACGGTTTTGTACTGGATGAAAAAGGCCGCAAGATGAGCAAATCTGAAGGCAATGTCGTCGATCCGGCCGTCGTAATTAAGGAATACGGGGCAGATGTTTTGCGGTTGTGGGTGTCTTCGGTAGACTATTCTGCCGATGTGCCGTTGGGCAAAAACATTCTCAAACAGCAATCGGATGTTTACCGCAAAATTCGCAATACAGCTAAGTTTTTGCTGGGGAATTTGCACGACTTCGATCCGGCAAAAGATGCTGTAGCTTACGAGGATTTGCCAGAACTCGATCGCTATATGCTGCACAGAATGGGCGAAGTTTTTGCGGAAGTTCAAGATGCTTTTGAAAACTTCCAATTTTCCCGATTCTTCCAAACAGTGCAGAATTTCTGCACGGTGGATTTGTCTAATTTCTATCTGGATATTGCCAAGGATCGACTTTATATCAGCGCGACAGATGCCCAGCGCCGCCGCAGTTGTCAGACGGTAATTGCGATCGCTGTGGAGAATTTGGCAAGGGCGATCGCACCTGTGTTGTGTCACATGGCTGAGGATATTTGGCAGTACCTTCCCTATCCAACTCCGTACAAATCTGTATTTGAAGCCGGTTGGGTGCAAGTTGAGGCTTCGTGGCACAATCCAGAATTGGCTGCGCGCTGGCAATATTTGCGACAAGTACGCGGTGAAGTTAACAAGGTTTTGGAAAAAGCCAGGACTGAAAAGGCGATCGGTTCTTCTTTGGAAGCTAAGGTTTTATTGTACGTTCCCGATGTCGAAAAAAGACAGCAACTACAAGCTTTGAATCCTAGCAGCGAAGAATTGGTGGATTATGTGCGATCGCAAAATTCAGCGATCGAACTAACCGCAGAGGAGAAAGCAAAAGCAGTACAAGATCGACAGGAAGAAAAAGCTGCAAGTGTTGCAAAAAACTTGACAATAAAGACTGTTAGTGTTGAGCAACAAACAGTCGCTAAGCGCGATGCAGATTCTGAAATTGTAGAGTATTCTACCCCAGAAGAATCGGCTTTAGACTTGCAGCAAGTGTTAGATCGCAGCGCCCAGTTTATTGCTGATTTGCCTGAATACGCGGGCAACTTTATCACAGAATACCAAAAAGTTCTGGTAACGCTAGGGCTGTTAGCTTCTGTATTGGTAACGGGTAGAGTAACCCTGGCAGTTTTGGATACGATGAATCAAATTCCTCTCTTGGAAGTCTTCTTTAAAGTCATCGGTATCTTATTTACAATCTGGTTTGCTTTCCGTCACTTGCTGTTTGCAGAAAACCGTCAAGAAATTGGACAAACAATTGATTCTCTGACAGCCGATGTGCTGGGACAAACAACTGCGCTTATGCTTGTAGAAACACAGGCGATCGTACTAGCGCCCGTAGTAGAGACAGCGCTTGTACCAATACAGGCGCAAACATCCGCAGCCCAACAAAGTTTTGCAGAAATACCTGCAATCCCGAAAGTAGAATTAAGTGTCGAGCCCAAAGCAGAAACTCCTGCTGAAGTAGCTGTACACCATCATTCTGCAAGTGGTAGCAACGGTGTAGACGAATTGCGCTATTTGTTCATCACCTCAGAAGTTGAACTGATCGAATCGAATGCAGCGATGCCAGAATTGCCGTACAGTTACCAATCTCCAGAGTTGGCGATTGGTGTAGTCAAAGCAGACGGCCAAAAGTGCGATCGTTGCTGGAATTACTCAACCCACGTCGGAGAGTCGATCGAACATCCGGCAATTTGCGAACGCTGCGTCTCAGCAGTAGACGGCAAATTTTAACGCAGGATGTGTAATAAATAGTTTGTCATTGCCAGTGAAACGAAGCAATCGCTTAATTTCCGCCATTGCTTCACTTCATCTCTCTCTTATCTTCTCTTCCTCTGCGTGCTCTGCGTTCTCTGCGGTTAAATCATTCCGATTATTCAAATTAAAAAAGCAATGGTTTACGCAGAATGTTTTTAGACAGAGGTGTAAATCCCCATCTTAAAAACGTCACGCGACCTATGTCAACTGTTTAAGGTATGTGTATGGTGCGGATATGTGAGATTTCCCAGCTTTCTGGGGAGATTGTCGGTGATATCGTTTCCGGTTGAATCGGAATGATTTAACCTGACTAGAACACAGAGAACACAGAGAGATCCGAGAGAAATGAATACAGGACGATGAAGAGAGGAATTGATAGGAATCCGCACCCTACGGGGATTTTCTAGCTTTCTGGGCAGATGATGAATAGTGACATACTTGCGATATGTTGTATGGTAAGTCGCACGAGTCATTTCCCTCTCAGTACGCTTTGTGACCGATTTTCCTACTTACCGAATGTTTTTATGAAAATTTTAGTAACTGGTGCAGCAGGCTTTATCGGCTATCATTTAGCTCAAAGATTGCTATCCCAAGGGCAACAAGTTTACGGCATCGATAACTTAAATGACTATTATGATGTCAACCTCAAAAAAGCGCGTTTAGCTCAACTCCAGACGCATTCACAATTTACTTTTGAATATTTAGATTTGAGCGATCGCCCTAGCATATCCCAACTTTTTCAAAACCACAAATTTGACCGCGTTGTTCACCTCGCCGGTCAACCGGGCGTTCGCTACTCGCTGGAAAATCCTCACGCCTACGCAGACAGCAACCTGACAGGATTTATCAACATTTTAGAAGGCTGTCGCCACAGCCAAATCGAGCATTTAGTTTTTGCTTCTTCCAGTTCTGTTTATGGTGCTAATACTAAAGTTCCCTTTGCAGTTAGCGATAACGTCGATCATCCGATTTCCCTTTACGCTGCCACCAAAAAAGCTAACGAACTGATGGCTCATTCCTACAGCCATTTGTACGGTTTGCCGATTACGGGATTGCGCTTTTTTACAGTATACGGCCCCTGGGGAAGACCGGATATGGCTTATTTCAAATTCGTCAAGGCGATCGCCGAAAACAAGCCCATCGACGTTTACAACTTCGGCAAAATGCAGCGCGATTTCACTTACATTGACGATGTAATTGAAGGAGTTGTGCGAGTCATGGCAAAACCGCCTCAATTGATCGCCCAAAATTCTGCCACCACGGCTCCCTACAAGATTTATAATATTGGCAATCATTCCCCTGTGGAATTGTTGACTTTTATCGAAGTCATTGAAAAAGCAATGGGGAAAACAGCCGTTAAGAATTTTTTGCCAATGCAGCCCGGTGACGTACTTTCTACCTATGCAGATGTAAGCGATTTGATGCAGGATGTAGGATTTAAGCCCAGTACGCCGATCGCCCAAGGCATCCATAAGTTTGTAGAATGGTATCGAGACTATTACGGCGGTGCGGGCGATAACTCTTACAGTCAAGAGGCTGCAGAGATAGAACATCTTCCCAGTGGCGATCGTCTGGCCAAAGTTTAAGCGCCAACAATATTTACTAATGTGCTTAAAAACGCATTAGTTTTACCGCTATTGGTTCGTAGCGCGGACTGAAGTTTGCACTGCGAACTAATATTGTAGATAAATACGGTTTACTTAAGACGATCTCCCTGGCACACCCCTTAAAAAGGGGAGTAGGGGGTGGGACAAGAATGCTCTCAAAGTCCCCCGACTATCCGGCGGATTTAGGGGGATCTCCGGGGCATAAATATGTTAAGTGAACCCTATTGTATGATAGATGCTCCTGATTAGAGGAAAACGAGATCAATCGATTAGCAAAACTATTTCCGGTCAAAAAAACTGCAGACAATTTCACCAGGGTTGTTTTGTCCAAACGCCAAAACACGGCCATCTTTCTTAACCGTAGTGCGATCGCGGCAATTGTACAATTCCAGAGGCTGTTTAACTCGATCCACACTCAGAGTTACCCTGTATTCCCAATAATTTTTTGCACTGCGTTTGATATCGACAATGCAAATCTCGCGCCCTTGATAATTTCGGCAAACAGATGCCTCAGCCGGCAGCGCCACCCAGAAAACAGATATTAATAGCAACCAGCCGCAAAAATATTTCATCATCCGCTTAACAACAAAGCGCAGCCTCATGTCGCCACATCATAGGATAGCTGAACCATACCAGAACTGTAAGTCTGACATCCAGTTAGCTGCAAAGCTGTAGTGTTGGGATTAGCAAATAAAGGAATTCCCTCGCCCAAAATCAGCGGGTGCACCGATAGAATTAACTCGTTTACAAGATTTTTGTTCAGGAAATCGCGAATTAACAAAGAGCCTCCCACCAACCAAATATTTTTGCCCTCTATCAAGCGCAAATCATTGACAAAACTCTCTAATTGTGTTACTACTTCCACATCAGAAGTTGCTACGAAATCTAGATTTTTAGTAAAAACATAACTTTTTTTTTCTTGGTAGGGATACTCGCCAAAAGTTAGAACTTGTTCGTAGGTTTTGCGACCCATGAGGACTGTATCGATGCTATCTAAAAATTTAGTATAGCCGTAATTTTGGTCTGTATACAGCCAGTCAATCTCGCCATTGGATCGCGCGATGTAACCGTCTAAACTAGATGCAATGAAGAGTACAATTTTACGCATGGCAATACCTGGATTTTGGCTGTGGGGGCGATCGCCCGAATCACCTTAATTTTAGATCCTATCATGTCCGAAGACAACGCTGGCAATAACATTAGTGCGATCGGACTAATTGACCGGAGAGAAGTATCAATCGGGGCCAAAAAACCGGGTTTCTACCAGTCTTTGGTTGGGTGACGAGAAATACAGAAAGAAACCCGGTTTCTGAGATTTACGCATCGAGGCCAAGAAACCCGGTTTCTACGAGTCTTTGGTTGGGTGACGAGAAATGTAGAAAGAAACCCGGTTTCTGAGATTTTCGCATCGGGCCAAGAAACCGGGTTTCTACGAATCTTTGGTTGAGTAACAGAAAATATCAAGATAAATCCGGTTTCTGAGGTCTTTGTTACCAAATGATGACAAATGATGGTAGGCTTGGGATAGGGAGTTTTTTGTTTATGAATCCAATAAAACGTGTTGCCATAGTGGGAGGAACCCACGGAAACGAACTCACAGGCATTTACCTGGTGAAGAAGTTCGATTGCGCGCCACAGTCAATTGGGCGATCGACTTTTGAAACAATCGCCCTGCTAGCCAATCCCAAAGCTTCCGAAATCGGGAGACGCTACGTCGATATCGACCTCAACCGCTGCTTTCGACAGCAAGATTTACAAAATCCCCACCTCTCCACCTACGAAGCGCAGCGGGCAAAAGAAATCTACCACATTTTTAGCCCAAAAACTACTCCGCAGCAAAACTTAATTATCGATTTGCACAGCACCACATCCAATATGGGGCTAACATTTATTCTCGCCAGCCAGCATCCTTTTAACCTGCAACTAGCAGCTTATTTAACCTCTGTGTATCCCCACCTCAAGCTGCTGGTTTCGGCAACTAACAATTATGATAGTCCTTTGCTGCGATCGATTTCTGAATTAGGCGGTACGCTGGAGGTTGGTGCAGTGCCACAAGGCGTATTAGATGCCTCTTTATTTCAGCAAACCGAGCAGGTTGTCGGCACAATTTTAGACTGCGTAGAAAGCTACAATCAAGGCACAATGCCTGCTGCAACAAATCCCCTGACTGTTTATCATACCATCGGGGCGATCGACTATCCCAGAAACAACAAGGGAGAGATTCAGGCAATGATCCATCCTCAGCTACAATCCAGAGATTATCAAGCCCTAAATCCCGGCGATCCGATGTTTTTGACCTTTGAGAGCGAGTCGGTTTTTTATGAAGGTAAATCGACGGTATATCCAATTTTTATTAACGAGGCGGCTTACTACGAAAAAGCAATTGCGATGTGTTTTACCCAAAAGCAAATAGTTAGTTGTTAGTTATTAGTTGTTAGTTATTAGTTATTAGTTATTAGTTATTAATTGTGAGTTGTGAGTTATTAGTTATTAGTTATTAGTTGTGAGTTGTGAGTTATTAGTTGTGATTTGTGAGTTGTGAGTTGTTAGTTATTAGTTCTTAGTTGTGAGTTATTAGTTGTTAGTTGTTATAGCAATCCTCGCATCATTTGTGAATTTCTTACTCCCTCCCCGAACTCGCGGGGAGGGTTGGGGTGGGGTAAAAAGATTTACGACTCATTTAGAATTGCTATAGTTGTTAGGTATTAATTGTTAGATGTTAGTTGTTATTTATTAGTAGGGGCGGTGGATGGTGCGTGCCCGCCCTCTTAGTAGTCAACAGTCAACCGTCAACAGTCAACCGTCAACCGTCAACCGTCAACAACTAAAACTATTATTGAGGATTTTCAGGCGACAAAAACTTCTCTTCAGCAACAGGACGAGAATCATGAAACTGCTTCCATACTTCCAAACTAAAAATACAAGCAAGCAGCCAGACAAAACCAGCAATATAACCGGCAATCACATCGGTTGGCCAGTGAACTCCGAGATAAAGCCGGCTCAAACCAATAGCAGCAATTAATACCACAGTCAAGCTGTAAATCAACCAGCGCTGCTTGGGAAAGCGCGAACCCAATAAATATCCTAGCAAACCGTAAATAATCATTGAAATCATCGCGTGTCCGCTAGGAAAACTGTAAAATTTAACATCAACCGTGCGCTCCCAAAGTAGAGGTCGATCGCGCGCAAACAGTTTTTTCAAGAGTAGATTTAAACCCAGGCCTCCAACGCCCGTAACTGCAATAGTTGTGGCTTCGGAGCGATGTTTCCTCACCCACAGCACAATACCCAAACTTACGCTCAGTATGAGCAGCATGTTGGGTTCTCCCAAAAATGTCAAGCCGAGCATGAGGCGATCGCGCAGCGGAGTGTGCAAGCTCCTAAGATATAGTAAGATAGATGTATCGAAAGCGTAGGTTTCCTTTTCCAAAACCTCTTCGGCAATGGTGGCAAATGCCCACATCGCCAAAGCAGCAACCGCAAGGCCGCAAAGCCGAATTATCGAAATGACCGATCGAATTTTAGAGAGCATTTTTTTAACTAATTAAGCAGTAAAAACCGAGAAAACTAAGCTGTTTTGCTTTGGCAATTTAACCTGTATAGCGGGCCGAAATTCCGCTATACAAAAGTCTCAAAAAACAGGCCAGTATAAATAAAAGACGCGATAGTTTACAATAAATATGGGAAACTCAAACGCCAGATCGATCGTCTAGATGATTGAGCCAACTATATTTTGAATGATTGATTGATTTTTGACTTCATTCCTCAAATTTTATCTCCCACCGACGAATGACTATCATATCAAAAAAACACTTTTCTGCAATTTTGTTGACCGTGGGGTTGACAAGTGCGGCTGCCTGTGCTAATAACACCTCAGTCAATGCACCGATCGCCCAAGCCAACACGATCGCCCAGCGCCTCGTTTCTTCAACCGTCGCCCAAAAGCCCAGCGGGCAATTCGGTAAGCCGATCGACTGTACCCTAGGAAAAGACTGTTTTGTATTGCTGTACTTCGATCGCGATCCGAGCCCGGCAGCAGTCGATTTTGGCTGCGGGCGACAAACCTACGACGGGCACGACGGCACAGACTTCGCCATTCCCGACGCCAAAGCAATGGCAAAAGGAGTTCCAGTTATCGCCTCCGCAGCGGGCAAAGTTTTGCGAGTGCGAGATGGTGTAGTCGATCGGCGCTTGCAAAACCCGACAGACAAAGCCAACGTCTCAGGTACAGAATGCGGCAACGGCATAGTAATCGATCACGGCGCAGGCTGGGAAGCCCAATACTGCCACCTCCGCCAAAACAGCGTGGTTGTGAAGCCGGGAATGCAGGTACAAAAAGGCACCGTTTTGGGCATGGTGGGAAACTCTGGGATGGCTTCTTTCCCCCACGTACACGTCACTTTTCGCTATCAAGGCAAAGCTGTAGATCCGTTTGTCGGTGCCGATGCCAAATTAGGCTGCAACACCGCCCGCAATCCAATTTGGGACAAGCCCATCGACTATGTTTCTACAGGTTTAATTCGCGCCGGTTTTGCCAACAAAGCACCTGACGATAACGCTGTCTGGGCCGGACAATTTTCTGAGACTAAACTCCCCATAAATAGCCCTGCTTTAATATTTTGGGTGCAGGCTTACGGAGTCCTCAAGGGCGATCGCGAACAATACAAATTATTTGCACCCAACGGTGAAACCATCATCAATGACAGCAAGGAAATTCCAGCCCCCAGCCGCACTTGGTTGCGTTATGCCGGCAAAAAAAATAGTACAAATTCTCCTCTAATTCCGGGAGTGTGGCGGGCAGAATATCGGTTGACGCGGGGCGATCGAGTTTTAACAGAAGTTAAGCGAGAAGTTGAATTGCGTTAGTTTGTTGACTGTTGACTTTTGAATGTGCGACAGCTTACCAATTACAAATTACCAATTACCGCTCTTCGAGCGTACCTCATGTTAGTGAGAACCGCTTATCAGCTAATCCGCATTTAAATTGGACGGTCATTCGATTTTAGATTTTAGATTTTAGATTTTGGATTGACCCCACGGATAAATTCCGGGGCTTGAGGATTTGAGATTCCAGATGCTCCCGATTGATTCCACGGATCGATCGCGTGGCGGGGACCACATGCAGAAATTCGCTTGTCAAATAAACTTTCACTCTTGTGACGCGGGCCCGAAAGACCGCCCTCAACACATAATTTAAATGCACAACAACTTAGTCTAGGGCAAATTTTCCCAAGCTTGAGCTACAATTTCGCTCAACCAGAGCCTTTGAGCCAAATCGAGCAGGTTGTCGTCGGCGAGCAGCTCAGCCTTTAACTCGTCTAAAGACTGAGAACGCGATCGAGCTATTTGAATCACACCCGCGATCGCCGACGCCACCAATTCTTCATTCAGCGGCTGCTGTCGCAAAGCAATCATTTCTTGAGGATTCGTAGGAATGGGATAATTCATAAGAGTGCATATCAAAAAAAGTAGATACTGACCCGCTGCGGGTCAACTAAGAGCTAGGGCGATCGAGAAACTAAAAATCTTAAAACATTGTAAACTTATTTAAAACTAAATAAGTATTCGGGAGTATAGCCTACTTTGCTCCCTTGTCAACTCCCCCATCTTTATTAATTTATTCAGAATTGAACTCCCAATCATGCAAGAAATTCTTTATCTAGAAGTCCCCACACCCGATACAGCAGCAGTCTGTACCTGGCTGCAGCACGAATTCGACCCCGAAATCGGAGAAAAAATTATTACTCCTGACGGTTTTCGCCTGCTTTCCAACACAACAGCAGCGGAGTTGGTAAAATCTGGAACTCAAAATGCTAATCCAAAACCGACCCTCCCTGATACCAATTCAGAAAACCACAATTGGCGAACAGAACTTTCCACCTTTGTCTGGTCAGTACAGCGCACAACTTATTTAAAAGTCTTTCGTCTAGAAGACGCGCCGCCTGGAGAAAAACAGTTCCTGGAAACTCTAAATCTGGCTGTCAGAAACAAGTTTCCCGATCGCTACCCAGAACCCCCCACCGTAGACCTCTCCAAACAGTCAATTTTTGACGCTCTTGCCCCCTATTACCCTCTCACCGTCAAATACTTCCAAAAAATGCCCAAAGGCGAATACGACCTGCAGCGCGTTTACTGGTGGGAGCAACGCTGGCGCGAAAACACTCGCAATCCTCAAAAGCCAAAACAAGTCGTGTTTTTGAAGGAAGAAGGAAGAGGGAAGAAGGAAGAAGGAAGAAGGAAGAAGGAAGAAGGAAGAGGGGAGAAGGGAGAAGGCACTGTTTCGGTGTCGGAAGCTGGGGATACTGTTTACGATTTAATTTATATCGGCGGAGCATTAGGAGTAATTCACGCCGCAGTCATGGCGAGATTGGGCTACCGAGTGCTGCTGCTGGAACGAATGCCTTTTGGGAAGATGAATCGCGAGTGGAATATTTCGCGGGACGAAATGCAAAGCTTAGTTGATTTAGGTTTATTTACTGCAGCCGAAATCGAAACTTTGATTGCGCGAGAATACAAAGATGGCTACTGCAAGTTTTTTGATGCTAACAATCCGCCCGTTGCTAAAGCGGCAATTCTGCACACGCCGAAGGTGCTGAATATAGCTTTGGACAGCGACAAACTGGTGTATTTGGCGGGAGCTAAACTCACAGAAGCGGGCGGGGAAATCTGGGACGAAACTGAGTTTATCAGAGCCGATATTGAAGCGGAAAAAGTTATAGTTCAGGGCTGCCACTTGCCAACAAAAACCGATCGCACTGTCAGCGGACGTTTGCTCGTCGATGCAATGGGTTCAGCTTCTCCCATCGCTTGGCAATTGAACGAAGGACGCGCTTTTGACAGCGTTTGTCCGACGGTGGGAGGAGTCATTGACGGAGGAATGGAGCCGGGAGTTTGGGATTCCGATTACGGCGACGTTCTCTGGAGTCACGGCGATATTTCCCGCGGCCGTCAACTGATTTGGGAGTTATTTCCCGGCGCTGGAGGAGAACTCACAGTTTATCTCTTTCACTATCACCAAGTAAATGCCGAGAATCCCGGTTCTTTGCTGGAACTGTACGAGGATTTTTTCGCAATTTTGCCGGAGTACCGCCGCTGCGATGTCAATAAATTAATCTGGAAAAAAACTACTTTTGGTTATATTCCAGGCCATTTTAGCACCACCAGCAGCGATCGCGCCGTGGCTGTCGATCGCCTAATTGCGATCGGCGATGCAGCATCTTTGCAATCTCCCTTAGTATTCACCGGTTTCGGCTCTCTCATCCGCAATCTTTTTCGATTAACAGATTTATTGGATACAGCTTTAAAGCACAATTTATTAAGTGCCAAACACTTAAACCAAATTCGTGCCTACCAGAGCAATATATCAGTAACTTGGCTATTTTCTAAAGGGATGATGGTGCCGACGGGGCGCACTTTGCCACCCCAAAGAATTAATTCAATGCTCAATACCTTTTTTGGTCTTTTGGCAGAACAAGAACTCACCGTCGCGGAAACTTTTATTAAAGACAGAGCCGACTGGCTAACTTTTAATCAATTAGCAATTAAAGCAGCCAGAAAAAATCCTTCTCTCCTATTGTGGATTTTAGATTTTGTCACCTTGGGGGATATTGGGCGCTGGCTGCGGAGTTACTTGACTTTTACTCTCCTGGCTTTGGCGAGTTTCCTATTCGGATGGCTCCCCAGTTTCGCCCGCAAAATACAGCCTTGGTTGGAGCCGCGCTATCCGGCTGTTTGGCTGCGGCTGTTGTCTACCAGCTATGCTCTCACCTACGGGATGGGAAAAGGGAAAAAAATAGTTTCGAGTTAAAGTTTGTAGTGAGGAATTCCGCACTACGAACTCGCGAAAACGGACGGTCTTTCGCACTACAAACTGTTTTGTTGTGGTAATAGATCGCCCGTAATATTATCCCAAGCTGAAACCGTATTTGCTGTATTGTGGGTAATTGGTAAATCTGTGCAATTACCAATTATAGTCATTTCAAATAAAAAAGAGACACTATTGAGCGCAGTAGGCACAGATAAGTTCATCTAAAGATGTGCCAGCA